>DOPS01000265.1:0-30608 GCA_003512645.1 Desulfosporosinus sp. | reverse complement strand
ATGAAGCGCACAACGTGCGCACAGAAGGAGAAGTGATGTTATGAGCCAAGAAGCAGTAGTTGACCGGGAATTGGGGAATGGAAACATCAAATCATTGCTTTTAAAATATTCTATAGCTGCATTGATTGGTCAGGGTCTGCAGATGTGTCAGATAACAGGAGATGGATTTTTTGTAGGTAATGGTATAGGTGAAATAGGTTTAGCCACGATTAGTATTATTTATCCATTGTTGGTTTTTGCACTTGCTACAGGATCATTAATCGGTATTGGAGCCACTTCCCTTGCAGCAATTCACCTTGGAAAAGGAGAATTGGAAAAAGCAAGATCCTATTTTGGCCAGAGTATTTGGTATGCGCTAATACTCTCATTAGTAATCATGATTTTAGGGTTAACGAACGTAGAGAGTATTGTGACGTTTTTTGGAGCATCAGGAGACGTTATTCAGAGTGCAAGCGCATATGCTTCGGTCTTTTTCTATGGTTTCCCCTTCGTCGTTGTTGGGTGCGTATTTTACTTTTTCGTTCGACTGGATGAACAACCATTTATAGGCACACTCGCATTAACGGTACCTGCAGTTGTTGCAATTATTGTGGAGTATATCTTGATATTCAAGTTGGATATGGGGATTGCCAGCTCTGCTATTAGTTTTAACCTTTGTGTAGGTTCATGGAGTTTAATAGGATTATATTTTTTGATTAGCCGTAAAACTGTGTTTAAAATGAAACTTAGCGATTTCATGCTGGATTTTCGGAAAATCAAAGAAATTAACAAAACAGGCTTTGCAGCGTTTATCGTCCAGGCTGCGTTTTGTGTAGTAGCTATAGTTATCAATAATCTCTTGGGTAAATATGGTGAACCAATGGATATAGCATCTTTCGGGATTATCAATGCATATTTATTGTATATTTTCTCCATTTTCGTAACACTGGGCTTTACTTTAGGACTTCAGCCAATCGTAAGTTTCAACTATGGAGCAGGGCAGTTTGCTCGCGTTAGAGAAGCGCTGACAGTTAGCATAAAACAAACAGTTGGCACCATGGCTGTATTAACGGTACTATTATTTGCTTTTCAACATCAAGTTGTAAGCTTTTTTGTTGGAGATGCGCCGGATTTGATCGCGGCAACAGAAGCAAACATGAAAATCTACCTGCTTCTGTTCGCACTGGGCGGAATTTCTTTTCTTGTTTCAGGTTATTTTCAAGCTATCGAACACAATGGCAAGGCAATATTAAATGGATGCACCAGAAACGTTATTTTTGTAATTCCTTTACTACTTATACTACCCAAATATATAGGAGTAAAGGGAATCTGGGCAGCTCAACCAATAGCTGATTTACTTGCTTTTGCAGTCGCAATGTTTCTAGTTTATAAAGAAATTAATAGGTTAAAACAATTAGAGAACGAATAGAGCCTGTAAATTAGTAATAAATACTTTTGAGTATCACCCAAAATTGATTCCACCGATAATGAGAAAAATGGAACCATCAAATGGCCTCAGCGCTTGCGCTACAAGCGAATTGGGCTGAGGTCATGTTTGTTTTTACGCTATGCAGTCTAAACTCATTATAGTCATTTCTCCATACTTCAATCTTCTCTTTGGTATCTTCTAAACAAAGCCCATTGCCGCAATTAACAGTCATATCACGTATGAGATGTATCTCAAGATGGACTCTAAGGGGAATTTCAAGATCAATAACCAAGCCGTTAAAGCATGGAATGTCTGGATGGGAAATATCTGATCCATATTTAAGGGATAACCTCTAGGACAAGGAGAAAAAAGATGAGTGATGTACAAAAATTGAGGCAGGAACTTGAGCAATTACTGAGGGAGGTGAAAAGGCTAGTTCATAGCAGTGAATGGCACATTACAAATGAAAATCACTCGAAGATGTGGAATGAAATGGTGTCCAAGGCGGTACAATTACATAAAATTGTACAACCCAAACATCACAAAAATATGATAGAAAAACGTCGTTATTCACCTGATTACCCGGGGTTTTACAACCATATTCATCCTATCGAAGAATTGCTAAAATACATGGACGATCCTACATCAAATGATGATCCCGTAGACAAGACTATTTGTGACAAGTCAGAATAAGGCCGAAGAACAAGGTTTAACGCATGAACAGGTTCAGGAAGCACTGAATATGCTGGCGGAATGGGGAAGGATTTAGCCCGTTACGTATGCGATTGGAGGCTTTGAATGAATTGCGAAACCATTAAGAGGTTATGTAATAAGTACACTAATCTGTCTCAAACTGATGTTGAGACTTTAGAAGCAATGGCTTTACAAATCCCATGTACAGCCGAACTGACAGGGACTGATATCTTTATTGATGCGCCGTTGAAAGACGGGGTGGATGCTGTTGTGGTAGCATGGGCTTGCCCTAAAAACCGGTCACTATATGGTCATAGCGTTGTTGGAGAATTAGCCTATGCTGCCAGCGAACCGGCAGTTTGTCGGACAATTCAAACTGGTGGGATGAGTCGGAATGTGCGAGGGGTTAGCCAAGAAGGGATTCCCATTGAGCAGACGGTTATCGCGATTCGTAACGCTGTTGATAATGTGATTGGTACTCTGATCATGGAAAGGGATATTTCCGAAGAGATACGGCAAGAAGAGCAAGTGGAATTTTTGACTCAAACGGCCGAACGTTTGAGTAACACCTTGATGTATTTGTCAACGACTGGGTCACAGTTTGAAGAGTGGGTTGGAAACGGACTGTTTGTTTTAAATAAAAACACTGAAATAACGTATGTCAATAAAAGGGCAAGACAGATATATCAAGATGTTCATGGATTTGAAGCGTCTGGAAGTGATTTTCACCTCAACATGTTCAATTGTGCTAGCTTAGATGAGCTTCTGATTAACCTTAAAAACCCCGTCGAATTTTGTATTCTGGGCAAAAATTATTTTTTCCAGGCGTATCCTTTGGTGACTTGCGGAGAATTAAGCGGCTGTGTCATATCCTTTCGAGATATTACAGACCTTCGAAAAAAAGAGCAGGAACTTAGTGCGCAAAATACCGTTATTCGAGAAATCCACCACCGTGTCAAGAATAATCTACAAAATATTGCGGCTTTACTTCGTCTTCAAATGCGACGGTCAAATTTAGACATTGTAAAAGCGGAGTTTACGGCAAGCATAAACCGAATCATATCTATCGCGATGGTGCATGATGTGTTTGCCTGTCAAAATTCTGATTTAGTTGATTTGAGAGAACTCTGCCAACGTATCCTTAAGGGTTTGTTAGAAAGCTTCGCGCTGCCAGAGCAGAGCATTGAGACCTATGTTGAAGGAGAACAGCTTACCTTGCTAAGTTCGCAAGCGGTTCCTTTGGCCATAGTCATTAACGAACTCCTAACGAACAGTTTTAAACATGGGGTTCGTTTCTTAGAAAAAGGTGTAATCACCCTGTTTATATTAGAGACGAAGGGGAAAATACAACTTTCTGTGAGGGACAACGGACCGGAACCACTTGTGCCCTTTGATCAAGTACAACAATGGCGTTTGGGTTTACAAATCGTAGACTCATTAATTAGAGAACAATTGGGCGGCGAGTTCCGAATGGAACGTATAGACGGAATGACGATTGTAACGGTAAGCTTTCCAATATATAATTCGGAGGAAGAGTCATGAGCGTACTATCCATCTTAATTGCGGACGACGAGGCCTTAACTCGTCTGGATATTAAAGAAATGCTTGAAGGGGCTGGGCATATTGTTTGCGGTGAAGCAAACAATGGCGCTAAAGCCGTAGAATTGGCTAAATCTCTCTCTCCAGATCTGGCGATTCTAGATGTGATGATGCCTGGGATAGATGGCTTGGACGCGGCAAACATCTTACATTCCATGAACATACCTGTGTTATTACTGACAGCCTATAATCAGCCTAAGTTTATTAACCGGGCAGAGAAAGTTAGTGTGTACGGGTATCTTGTCAAGCCTATTACAGAACGAGATCTATTACCGGCTATCCAAATAGCCTATGCACGTTGGAGAGAAATGCAAAATGTTCGTGAGAAATTGGAAAATACCCAGCTGGAATTACAAAGTCGAAAAATGATTGCCCGAGCCCGTGCTATCCTCGCACAACGTGATGGAGTGAGTGATTATGAAGCGCATCAATTGCTTATTCATAGGGCTATGGATCTTCGCATTACGGTCGTAAAACTGGCAAACAGACTAGTGAATGAGGCAGCACTTTGAAAGTTTGAGGTAATATAGAATATAATTAAAAATTCAAAGGAATAATGAAATTAATATCAAATTATATTTTATAGAGTTCAGACCTACCTCTCCCTGTACGAGAGGTCTGTTATCACAAAGGAATAGTGGGCAATAAGGCCCTTTATCACATCCCGGGTTACTGGGATGTGATAAAGAGCCTTAATTTTTTTGTCGGTTGAAAGGAGGGCAGTAGTTTATAGAAGTTGATCCTTTAACACACCACTTAAATCATATCTCCTCTCCGGGTCAGACGATCATGAATCATTGTTATCCAAACGACTCCATAGCGCAAAGCGGAGACGAAGTGCTCGTGATTCAAAGGTGCCTCCGGGCTATGGTGAAATGTGTCGAACGGGTCATCTTTCATGAACCTTTACTCTCACAGGACAGGCCCCTTGCGAAATGTTCCGGCAGTTTATCCGGAAGTCGAAGAGTCGGGAGCGTTTTCTTGGCTTAAATCCGCGGAGAATAATGACGACTCCCTCTATCGTACAGTGGCACTAGTTGTTCCAGTTATTGTTAAAACCTTAGTCTTTGCTCGTTAAAAATTTCATTTATATCGAAAGGATGTGAAATCGTGAATCTAAAGACGCGCCTTTTTGGCCAAACGTTTACCTTTAAAGATGTGAAAGAGGTATTGTCCAAAGCAAATGAGATCAAATCTGGAGACATTCTCGCCGGAATTGCGGCTGAGAATGCCGCAGAGCGGATCGCTGCAAAACGAGTCTTGTCGGAACTAACTTTGGAAGATTTACGGCTGAACCCGGTTATACCGCTTGAGGAGGACGAAGTATCCCGTATTATTGATGCTGATGTTAATGAACCCATCTATCATACGATTAAAAACTGGAGTGTTGCAGAGTTCCGGGAGTATATTCTCACCACTGAAACGACTGGCTCCCATCTTCGGCGTCTCAGCCGTGGTCTCACCTCGGAAATGGTTGCAGCTGTCGCGAAACTTATGAGCAATCTTGACTTGATCTTAGGTGCTGCCAAAATTCAAAACCTTGCCCACTGTAACACGACAATCGGTAAAACAGGGTGCTTGGCTTCCAGGCTTCAACCGAATCATCCAACGGATGGAGTAGATGGGATTCTAACCAGCCTGCGTGAGGGGCTTTCCTACGGTGTTGGAGATGCAGTCTTTGGACTGAACCCTGTTGACGATTCCATGCCAGCGACCATTCGCAGTCTGGAAACCCTCTATCAATTTGTTGAGGAGTGGAAGGTGCCCACCCAAATTTGCGTTTTGGCCCATATCTCGACTCAAATTAAAGCTCTAAGAAAAGGGGCACCGGTCCATCTGTTATTTCAATCCATCGCAGGATCTCAAACAGGTAATGAGGCGTTTGGAGTTAGCAAAGAGATGCTTGATGAAGCTTATACCCTAGGTTTAAAAGAGGGTCGGGCGACAGGTCCTAATATCATGTATTTTGAAACGGGACAAGGCTCGGAACTTTCATCTGAGGCTCACCATGGTGCAGACCAAGTTACCTTAGAAGCACGTTGTTACGGGTTAGCCCGCCACTATAATCCGTTTTTGGTTAATACCGTTGTCGGTTTTATTGGCCCAGAATACCTCTATGATACTCGTCAAGTAACTCGGGCAGGCCTCGAAGACCACTTTATGGGGAAACTTTCTGGGTTGCCTATGGGAGTCGACGCTTGTTACACCAACCACATGAAAGCGGATCAAAACGATATAGAAAATTTGGCCACTCTCTTAACGGCGGCTGGTTGTACCTACTTTATGGGTATTCCCATGGGTGATGACGTCATGTTGAATTATCAGTGTACGAGCTATCATGACATTGCAACATTAAGAGAATTGTTTAGACTTCGGCCCTTACCTGAGTTTGAGGCGTGGGCGGAATCAATGGGAATCATGGCTCAAGGTAAGCTCACGGCTCGTGCCGGTGATGCTACAATTTTCACGAGGTAAGGGGGGAATAAATTAATGGGCTTAGAAGATAATGTTCGCGCGATTGTAGAAGAGTTACTGAAAGATATGGGGAAAGGAAAAAGTCAAGTTTCAGCCAACGCTCCTGTTATACAAGAGGATGCGCTTACGGATTTAGCGGAAATCGACTTACAACACTATTTGCAAGTCCCCAATCCGGTTAATAAGGCACTATATGAAGAAATGAAGCTTTCTACGCCTGCTCGGATAGGAGTTTGGCGCTGCGGTCCTCGCCCTTTAACGGACACAATAATTCGTTTTCGAGCGGATCATGCTGTGGCACAAGACTCCGTGCTTGGTGAAGTGCAGGAAGATTTTCCGGCGAAATATAATATGGTCTCCGTCCAAAGTCTCTGTCAGTCCAAAGATGAATATCTTACACGACCGGATTTAGGGAGGAAACTTGACGCTGAAAATTTGGGTATTGTGCGCAAAGGGTGCCAAAAAGGGGCCATGGTCCAAATCATCGTTTCCGATGGGCTCTCTAGTAAAGCAGTTGAAGCAAATATTCCAAATCTCCTGCCAGCTTTGACCCAGGGACTGGAGGGCATGGGCGTGAAACTTGGGACGACGATCTTTGTTCAGCATGGGCGTGTTGCCATGATGGATATGATCGGTGAAGAATTGAAACCGGACGTAGCCGTAATTCTGATCGGAGAGAGACCCGGTCTGGGAACGGCCGAAAGCATGAGTGCCTATATGGGATATAATCCAAGGCTAGGTATGGTTGAAAGCGAGCGGACCGTGATCAGCAATATTCATAAAGGTGGGACGCCTGCAGCGGAAGCCGGAGCTCATCTGGCGAGTTTGATCAAAAAAATGCTTGATATGAAGGCATCAGGTGTGAACCTAGAGTAGTGATCGATATCCATAAAGGTAGGACGCCTGCGGTGGATGCCGGAGCTCATCTGGTGAGCTTGATCAAAAGATACTTGATGTAAAGGCATCAGGTGTTAACTAGAGCAAGGGAGTTAAAAAGATCGAGTCCTGTCCTACATCTATAGATAAATTGAGACAGTGAAAGGAGACTAAGAAAATGGCTACAAGAGATGATCTCGTTGCCCTAGGAATGGTAGAAACCCGTGGAATCGTTGGAGCAATTGAGGCAGCCGATGCCATGGCCAAAGCTGCCAATGTAACATTGATCGGTAAAGTAAAAGTAGGTGGCGCATTAGTGACGGTCATGGTACGGGGAGATGTCGGAGCAGTCAAGGCCTCAGTGGATGCCGGAGCAGCAGCGGCTGAACGAGTCGGAGAACTCATCAGCTGCCACGTCATACCACGCCCACACCCAGAACTCGAACAAATCCTACCCAAGTTACCCGTTATCGAAGAAAAGCCCAAAACCAGAAACGTGGAGAATACAAAATAAATCGTCGGAAAAAAGCGAAAGCGACCGACGTCTAAAGGAGGGTTACTATGATTGAGCCCATTAAGCCTAAGGTCTTAGCGGTACGATTAATTCCCAATGTCGCTCCGGATTTAGCGGAAAAATTAGGACTAACGGAAGACCAACGCTCAATTGGTATGATTACTGCAGACATCGACGATTCAACTTACGTGGCCTTAGATGAAGCCACCAAAAAAGCAGAAGTGGAAGTTGTGTACGCCAAAAGTTTCTATTGCGGTGCGGCTCGAGCCTCCGGTCCCTTATCCGGAGAAATCATCGGCATCTTCGCGGGCCCAAACCCAGCCGAAGTCCGAGCAGGAGTTGACGCCTGCATAGAGCACTTAGAAAACGAATGTTTCTTCTACACCTGTGATGGTGGGAAAACCGCCTGGTTTCCGCATACCGTATCCCGGACAGGAAGTTATCTTTCCAAAATTGCGGGAATTCCAGAAGGAGAAGCGCTCTCCTATCTCATCGCCCCCCCAATCGAAGCCATGTTCGGCTTGGACGCTGCCCTTAAAGCAGCCGAAGTCACCATGCAAGCCTTTTACGGACCACCAACGGAAACAAACTTTGGTGGCGGATTGTTGACCGGATCACAAAGCGCGTGTAAATCCGCTTGTGAGGCCTTCCAACGATCCGTCATCGACGTCGTAGAAAACGGCCTCAAATTTTAGACGAAGGGGAAGTGCAACGTTGAAATGGAACTTGATCGTGATTTATGCTCCTTACAAGAAGCTCGAAATTTAGTACGAGCAGCCCACAAAGGCCAAGAAGCCCTCATGAACTTCACACAAGAACAAGTCGATAAAATCATCGACATGATGCGCGAAGCCGGGGAAGCGAATGCAGCCCGTTTGGCCATGATGGCCGTATCCGAAACCGGGATGGGAAATTACGCAGACAAATGCTTTAAAAACTACTTTGCCTCCCGAACCGTTTATGAGTCCATCAAAAGCATGAAAACCGTCGGACTCATCCGCGAAGACCACGAACACAAGATTTGGGAAATCGCCGAGCCCGTAGGGGTCATCGCCGGAATCGTACCCACCACCAATCCCACCTCCACCGTAATATACAAGGCTATGATCGCCCTAAAATCACGCAACGCCATCGTGTTTTCCCCACATCCATCGGCCGTCCGCTGTACGAATGAAGCGGCCAAAATCATGCATCAAGCGGCCGTCGCCGCAGGAGCCCCAGAAGGGGTGATCGGCTGTATCCTGAACGTCTCCATGGGAGCCACCAACGAACTCATGAAGCATCCCAGCGTGGCCATGATCCTAGCCACCGGAGGAAGTGCCTTAGTAAAAGCAGCCTACAGCAGTGGCAAACCCGCCCTCGGCGTCGGACCCGGGAATGTCCCCGCCTTCGTCGAACGAAGTGCCGACCTGCCCAAGGCCGCTGAATACATCGTCATGGGCAAAACCTTCGACAATGGAACCATCTGTGCCTCAGAACAAGCCATCGTCGCCGAAGAATGCATCGCTGACGAACTCATCGGCCATCTCAAACGCAACGGTGCCCACTTCCTCGACCCCGAAGAGGTCCAAAAAATCTCCAAGGTCGTCATGTTAGCCAAAGGAGGAGTCAACCCCAAAGTGGTCGGCAAAGACCCCAAATTTATCGCTCAAATGGCTGGCATCACCATCCCCGAACAAACCAAGTGTTTAGTGGCTCCCTTAAGCGGCGTCGGACCACAATGGCCTTTATCCTACGAAAAACTCACCACTGTCCTCGGCTTCTACCGAGTCTCCGATTGGCATGAAGGGTGTGAACGCTGCTTTCAACTCTTAGAAGCAGGCGGAGTCGGGCACAGCGTCTCTATCCACAGTACCAACGAAGAAGTCATTCGTGAGTTTGCCCTTAAAAAACCGGTTAACCGAATCCTCGTCAACACACCAGCAGCTATGGGAGGAGTCGGAGCAACCACCGGCTTGGCCCCATCGTTCACCCTAGGGTGTGGAACGTGGGCAGGATCGAGCGTCTCAGAAAACGTTACCCCACGACACTTAATCAATGTCAAACGAGTTGCTTGGCATCTAGGAATACCCGAACGCAAACCCGTGGAACCGATGAACGTAGCAGGGGTAGCCGAGGGAGCCCGGAACTCAAACATCCCCACCCAGCAAGTTGATGCGAATTTAGTCCAAGAAATCATCAACCAAGTTATACAGCATTTGAATGGGATGAAGTGCTAACAAAAGATGAATCGTAATCGTCAATCAAATTAAGGAGGGAACACAATGGCACAAGATCGAAGTGTAATCGCACTTGGAATGATTGAAACCAAAGGATTAATCCCCGCGATCGAAGCAGCGGATCAAATGTTAAAAGCAGCCAACGTGTCGCTATGTGGAAAAGAGCATGTCTCCGGTGGACTCGTCTCGGTCATGGTACGAGGAGACGTCGGAGCAATAAAAGCAGCCGTAGATGCAGGAGCTGCAGCCGCTCAACGAGTTGGAGAAATGCTCAGCGTGCATGTCATACCGCGCCCACACCGGGACGTCGAGTGCATTTTACCTGTAGGCGATAACAAAAGTTATGGTGAAAAATAAGCAAATTCAATATTCGAGTTCGAGGTCAGAAGTCCGATTGCTATCCTCTGACCTCTGGCATCTGACCTCCGACTTCTGTAGTGTGAGGTGAGGACATGATCGTAACAGAGTATGAATTAAGAGCCAATTGGCATAAAACGAAAGCGAAAGTAATCACGTTACCCCAAGGGAGCGTCATCACCCCTTCCGCTCGAGACTTTATTCGGTCCAAGGGAATCGATGTCCAAATAGAAGAAACGGGATACTCGATCTTCACAAAAACAACTTCTCCAATGCTAAGCAAATAATCACAAGGCAAAAGTTCTTTGAAGAGAAACTTAACTCTCATCGGGAAACTCAAAGCCGCGGTCAGAGTCAGAGCCAAGGCCAGAGTCCGACTCAAACCCAACATCAGACTCAAACCTCACTAGGGGTTAAACCCGAACACATGACCCATCTGCGTGTCGGAGCCTTAGTCACCAAAACTCACCCCGTGATCGCCTATCGAGGACAACTCGATCTCTTTCAGTGTGAACTCATCGAAGCCCAAGGTTTTTTTGCCCAAGCAGGGGAAGACGAACTCGTTCTTAAACTCGAAGAAATCGCCGCCTTCGCTAGGCAACTCATGGTCAGTGAAGTCAAAGACGAACCGTTTCAATGGGAACACCTCCTCGGACTAACACCAGAGGAACTACGGGAACGGTCCCATCACCCTAAGAAAAATTATGGCGTTGAACACACACCACTCAGTTATACCCATGGAAAGGTCGTGTCCAAGCTCCATCACCTTAGAGCCAAAACACGAGAAGTCGAACTCTACGCCAATCGTGCTTTCACGGACGAGGACGGAAACTGCAGCCGAACCGACCTGATCCAGGCCTTAAACCGGCTATCCAGTGCCTTCTACATCCTCGCCTGTAGCGTTCGAGGACGCCTTAGCCAAGAAAAACGAGTGCCCATAGGCACCTCGAATCGTCATATCCACCTCTCCAAAGACGATTTAACCACCCTGTTTGGAAAAAACTATGCCTTAACGATCCAAAAAGAACTCTCCCAACCTGGGCAGTTCGCAGCTAAAGAAACCGTCACCCTAGTTGGACCCAAAGGATGTCTGGAAAAGGTCCGAGTCTTGGGCCCCGTACGCAAACACACCCAAGTCGAAATTAGTGTCACCGATTGTTTTAAACTGGGCATCAAACCCGTCATCCGAGATTCCGGACAACATGATGGAACCCCTGGCCTACAAATCATCGGCCCATTAGAGAAAGTTGACCTCGAATCTGGCGTCATGGTGGCCAGCCGACATATACACCTAAACCTCGAAGGAGCAGCGGAGTGGTCCCTCAAGGATGGGGACCGAGTACGCGTCAAAGTCCAAAGCAAACGCCCGATGGTTTTTGAAGACGTCTTGGTTCGAGTCAATGAACACTACCGCAAAGAAATGCACCTCGATATGGATGAGGCCAATGCAGCCCTTCTCGACCCGCAGAGTCAAGGCCTGCTCATGGGGGTATAACGCATGAACGAAGAACTGATCAACCAACTCGTGCAGCGCATCCTATCGGAACCCGCCTTGCAAGCCCTCCTACAAGGAACTGGAGCAGGAAATCGGGCGAAACCCGACGTCTTAGTCCTCTTAAACTATGTCTCGGATTTCGAACGAGTCTTAAGCGCCATCGAAACACGCTGGGGAGCGAAGTACACGCTAACGATTTTACCCAGTGAAAGCGTCGCTAAGGCTAACCCAGCTCTCCCCGAAGGAATGAACTGGATCACGCCCCAAGACGCCTTGACTAAGACAGACTGGCAAAAAATCATCCTCCCAGCGTGTTCCCCCAATACGCTAGCAAAAGCCGCATTAGGACTACGAGATAACCCCATAAGTGAACTGATCGGGCGTGGAATTACCCAAGGCCAACCCATCGAACTCGTGACCGAGTATCTCGGCTTTACCGCTCAAACCCCTAAAGCCTACATTGAACTTTATGAAGGATATCTTCAGAAAGTTCAGTCCTACGGCGTACAAGTCTATGCTAGGATTAGGGACGAAAGCACCCCAATACAGACCGTTGAGCAACGATTTGTTCTTGGCAAAGGAACAACCGTCACGGCTGAGGAACCCACGGTTACCAAAGCAAGTCCAATAAACCAAACCAGCCTTTACGAGCAGAAAACGGTCTCTTATGAACCGACAACAACCCATTGTGAGCCGAAGGCAACCACCCAGGACGTCATTCGTTTCGAAAAGAAGTTCTTAGGAGATAAAGATGCCTATGGATTTCCCGAAGAATCAAGGGTCCTCGTGAAACGATTAACTGTTATCTCACCATTAGCCCGAGATACCTTAAAGATACGCCGAGTCGAGTTGTGCACGGAGCTGGAAAGAGAGGAAGGAAGACGATGATTTTAGCACGCGTCATTGGACATGTCTGGTCAACGCGCAAAGAAGAATCCCTACGTGGCCTAAAGTTTCTCGTCGTCCAACCCGTTACCCTCACCTATACTGAGGATGGAACAGCCAAGCTAACCAAACACGGAAACTCCCTCATCACTGCCGATCAAATCGGAGCCGGGGAAAGTGAAATCGTCATGATTGCCAGCGGTTCCTCAGCACGACAAGGACTGGCGAATCGCAACACTCCCATCGATGCCATCATCGTGGGCATTATCGATAAAGAAACCTTTGAAGCGTAAGCTTAAGTGGGTGAAAAAATGAATAATAAAAGTATGAACACGATCAATGCGAACGATCAAAGTATGAGAAATATAAGCACGACCGTCCGGGAGGCAGGCGTCGTCGGAGCAGGTGGAGCAGGTTTTCCGACCCATGTCAAGCTCGCCGCCCGAGCAGAGATTGTAGTGGTCAACGGAGCAGAATGTGAACCCATGTTAAAAACCGACCAACAACTGGTAGCACGCTATCCCGAACAACTCATTAAAGGGTTAAAATTAGCCATGGAGGCCACTGGCGCCCAAAAAGGAATTATCGCCTTGAAGGACAAGTATCAGGCCGCCATCGCCGCCTTAGAGCCTTATCTCACCGACCAACTGCAGATCTCGATTATGCCGGATATCTATCCCGCCGGAGATGAAGTCATCACCATCTGGTTAACCACAGGTCGGCGCGTCCCCCCAGGAGGAATCCCCATTAATATCGGGGTCGTGGTTAATAATGTTCAAACCCTCATCAATGTGGCTAAGGCCCATGATGGAAAACCCGTCATCACGCGGACCCTCACCGTCACAGGGGCCGTTAAAAATCCCCTCACCGTCACCGTGCCTATCGGAACTTCCCTGCAGGAAGTCCTTAACCTAGCCGGTGAAGGACGGGGAGACGACCTAGCCTATATCCTCGGAGGCCCCATGATGGGAAGCTTGATCACAGATCTTAGTGCGCCCGTCACCAAGACCACTGGAGGACTCATTGCCCTCCCCAAGGATCACCCGCTCATTAAGCGGAAACAAATGCCGCTGGAAACCGTACTACGCATCGCCAAAACCGTTTGTGAACAATGCAGCTTCTGCACCGAACTCTGCCCACGCCACATGATCGGGCACGAATTATCCCCGCATCGCCTCATCCGAGCCGTGAATTACAAAGCCATGGGAGATCTACAAACCTTGACCAGTGCCCTCACGTGCTCAGAGTGTGGAGTATGTGAAGCCTATGCCTGTCCGGTCGGAATCTCACCGCTAAGGGTCAATCGCGCCTTAAAAGCAGAGCTTCGCGCCCAAGGAGTTAAATATCAAGGAGAACTCAGGAAAGAAGACCCGATGGCCCAACATCGCTTAATCCCCTCGTCACGCTTAGTACAACGCCTAAAATTGGGTCCTTGGTATAAAGAAGCTCCCTTAGCCCTTGAGACCTATGAACCCGAGGAAGTGAGCTTAAGCCTCCAACAACATATAGGGGCCCCGGCTATCCCCGTGGTTAAGGTTGGAGACAACGTTAAACGAGGGCAAGTCGTCGGAGAAATCCCAGAAGGATCCTTAGGAGCTAGGGTCCATGCCAGTCTAGACGGAACCGTCCAACAAGTCACGCCCCAAATGATAACGATACGGAAAGGGGGTGCAACATGATCCATGCCATAGGGCTCGTAGAATTTACCAGTATAGCACAAGGCATCGAATGCGCCGATATCATGGCCAAAACAGCAGACGTCAACATCTTAGTGGCCAAAACCACATGCCCTGGAAAATATATCGTCTTAGTCAGTGGAGACGTGTCAGCAATCCAGCAATCCGTGAACGCAGGGATCGAATTAGGAGCAGAGACCGTCGTCGATTCGTTCGTGATACCCAATGTTCATCCGTCCATCTTACCGGCGATCAGTGGCGCCAATCCCCTGAAAGACATTAAAGCGATCGGGATCATCGAAACGTACAGCGTCGCATCCTTAATCGAAGCAGCGGATGCGGCATTGAAGGCAGGGGAAGTTGAGCCCCTCCTTATACATCTTGCCTTTGGCATAGGCGGCAAGAGTTACACCCTTCTCACAGGGGAAGTTGCATCCGTAAAAGCAGCCGTGGAAGAAGGGAGTGCCTTAGCCAGCGTAAAAGGACTCCTCATACGACAAGTCGTCATACCGCGTCCAGCCAAGAAACTGATCGAAAGCCTAGTATAAGTTCGATGATCGAAGTGCGACCTTCGTTGTTCGAACATTGAGGATCGAACAGACTACGAACTACAAGTATCGAACCACGAAAAGGAGGTGTAACTATGGGGCGTTTTATTTCAGCGGCCGTTTTAAGAGAAATGGCCAAAGTGGATAAAAACATTGTATTAGACGAAGACAGCGTACTGACTCCCTCAGCTAAAGATCTTGCAAAAGAGTTAGGGATTAGCATAAGCAAAGGAAGGCAAGAAATCATTAGCCAAAGTGTTTTCGGTCAATCGATGGTTGGACAAACGGCTGATCAAACCAGTTCGCAGCAAGACGTTAAGCCAACACAGGAGATTACGGAACCCATCATCCTGAATGATGACATTAAAAAGGCTGTGCAAAAAATTCTGGGTGAGGTCTTGAAACCCGCCTGTGAGAACCCCAGAGCGACTCATGTCAAAGGAGAGAACGTGGTTATTCAACCGTTTCTAGAAGCTCCTCCAGGGCAAAAGGTAGGACTCGTTGATGTGATCGACTCACGCGTGGGAAATCTCGCCTCGGGTTTTATGACCTTTGATCATGCGAAGTTGCCATGGCTTTTAAACTATGATGAAGTAGATTACGTTATAGAGGGAGAGTTTGTCCTCGAAGTTGAGGGCAAAGTTTTCCGCGCCAAAGCAGGCGATGTGGTTTATATCCCAAAGGGAAGCCAAGTAATCTTTTCTTCTCCTACATTTTGTAAAGTTTTTTATGCAACCTATCCTGCGAATTGGGCAGATTTTTGTGAATAAGGATATTATATTGAACTAAGGCTATCTGTATACTCTTCCTGAAAAGGAAGAGTTTTTTATGGCTGGCTTTATTGCCTCTTTAATAAAGAGGCAATTACAATTACTATGCCGTAGCGGGCAATTGGAGTCGCTTGACAAAAGAGGGGCTTTGGATAATACGGTGGGTTGTTATCTACGGGGATCATACTGGAGTGCCCAAATACTATAATGGTGAGGTCAAACAGGTTCAGCCACAGCAAAGCTGGTGGCTCGATGACAGTAAACGAATACCGCTTATTATCTATCATAAAGGGATGGACGGACGTGAGATCGAGACTACAGGGGGGCAATTGATACGATGCCCACGATAGCCTATCTGATGGGGGTAAATGAAGACCGCTATAATAACACAGTGATGGGACGAAATCTGCTAAATACCAAAAAGGAATTCGCTGTTTTGTCCAGCCGGCTGTTTATGGGATAAGCTGAAACTAGTAATGAACAGGAGAACCGAATTAAAGGACTTGATATTGCGGTTCTCATCATTCGAAAAAATTACTTTAAGGAAGTAGGGTATAAATAAGGAGGACTTTGACAATTTTCGACGAAATTACAGATAAGGACTTTTATGTTTGGAAAGAATAGAAATGGTGGTGTATATCTTGGCTGAAAAACAGCGTGTAATTCAAGAATATGTTCCTGGAAAACAAGTGACAATGGCCCATATTATACCGAACCCGCAGGGAGATATTCATGAGAGATTAGGAATCGTAACGACAGGGGCCATTGGTATAATGACAATCACCCCTAGTGAGGCAGCAATTATTGCTGCGGATGCTGCCAGTAAAGCTGGGGATATTGAACTTGGGTTTTTAGATCGCTTTACGGGTTCTCTGGTAATAACAGGTGATGTATCCAGTGTAGAAGCTGCCATACGAGCTGCAGTAAATACACTTGTTAACATTTTAGGGTTTTCATCAACTGAGGTGACTAGAAGTTAATGGGGCGAATACTTCTTATCGGAGGAATCGGGGCCGGCAAAACCACTTTAAAGCAAATGCTTATGAATGAGCAAGTAAGCTATCAAAAAACTCAAATGATCGATTATACTCACGCCTTTATTGATTGTCCGGGCGAATATCTGGAGATTCCTCGATTTTATCATGTCTTAATTGATGCCAGTCATCAAGTTTCTGAGATTTGGGCGCTCCAAGATTCAACAAAACAGAGAGCATTTTATCCACCAAAGTTTTCAAAGGTTTTCCGCAAGCCTATTATTGGAATTATTACTAAAGTGGATTTACCGAAAGCCGATATTAAACAAGCGAGTTCTTTTTTGCATTATGCAGGCATCGAAGAACCCTTTTATATAACATCTGTCATGAATGGGGAAGGAGTTGCTCCTTTACGCATGCGATTGGAGGAGTTAAATGAATCTCGCAGCCGTTAAGGACTTATGTAAAAAATACACAAACCTTACTGAAGAGGATATAAAGATTTTAGAAACAATGGCTCTGCAAATCCCTCATACTGCTCAGTTGACAGAGACGGATATCTTTATTGATGCTCCCTTGAAAGATGGAATGGATGCAGTGGTATTAGCATGGGCCCCTCCGGAAAAACGTTCCTTATATAATCATAGTGTGGTCGGTGAATTGGCTTTGGCTACCAGTGAACCGGCAGTTTATCAGACGTTAAAGACAGGGGAAACTTGTCGTAATGTAAGGGGAGTCAGCCAAGAAGGGATTCCAATTGCTCAGACAGTTGTTGCTATTCGTAATCCGGCAAATGATGTAATCGGCACGTTAATCATGGAGCGGGATATTTCGGAAGAATTACGCCAAGAAGAACAAGTGGAGTTTTTGACCCAAACCGCAGAACGATTGAGTAATACTCTGATGTATTTGTCAATGACAGGTTCTCAGTTTGAAAACTGGGTTGGTAATGGAATATTTGTTTTAAATAAACATAGCAAGATCACATATGTTAACCAAAAAGCTGCTAAAATTTTTCAAGAGTATCATGGCTTTGAGGCTCTGGGGCAAGATTTCTTGTTCACTATGTTTAATTGCACTTCATTACAAGAACTATTAGATATGCTTGAAAACCCTGTTGAGTTCTGTATCTTAAATAAAAGTTATCTTTTTGAGGCTTATCCTTTAGTAACTTATGGAGATTTAAGTGGTTGTGTCATATCGTTTAGAGATATCACAGATCTGCGCAAAAAGGAGCAGGAACTCAATGCTAAGAGTACCGTTATAAGGGAAATTCACCACCGAGTAAAAAACAATCTTCAAAATGTTGCAGCTTTGCTTCGCTTACAGATGAGACGGTCGGATTTAGAAGTTGTCAAAGCAGAGTTTTCGGCCAGCATCAATCGAATTATATCCATTGCTATGGTCCATGATGTTTTCGCCTGTCAAAATTGTGATTCCGTTGATTTAAGGGAACTCTGCCAACGTATACTTAGTAGTTTATTAGAAAGTTCCATGTCACCTGAGCAGTGCATCGAGGCTCATGTCGAAGGACAAACTCTTCATCTGCCGAGTATACAAGCTGTTCCTTTAGCGCTCGTCATTAATGAACTCTTGACGAACAGCTTCAAACATGGGGTTCGTTTCTTAGAAAAGGGTCTTATTATCTTATCAATCACAGAAAAAAGAGGAACGATAACTCTTACAGTTAGAGATAATGGACCAGATCCAGACAGGCCTTTTGATCAAGTAAAGCAAAAGCGCTTGGGTTTACAGATCGTTGATTCACTAGTGAGAGACCAATTAGGTGGAGAGTCTAAAATGGAACGTATAGAAGGAATGACGATTGTAACGGTTAGCTTTCCAAAACATAGTTCGGAGGGACAGTTATGAGCGTACTATCCATCTTAATTGCCGATGATGAGGCACTCATTCGCTTGGATATTAAAGAAATGTTGCAAGGGGCAGGACATATTGTTTGCGCTGAAGCAAATAATGGCCTGAAAGCTGTTAAATTGGCTAAATCGTTCGCTCCAGATTTGGCGATTCTTGATGTGATGATGCCAGGGCTTAATGGCCTGGAAGTGGCAAAGATCTTGCACTCTATGAACATTCCCGTCTTATTGCTTACTGCCTACAGTCAGTCCAAATTTATTAATCGAGCAGAGAAAGTTAGCGTGTATGGCTATCTTGTCAAACCTATTACTGAACGAGATCTTCTACCTGCCATCCAAATTGCTTATGCTCGCTGGAGAGAGATGCAAGCCGTCCGTGCGAAATTGGAAAACACCCAGCTGGAATTACAAAGTCAAAAAACGATTGATCGAGCCCGTTCTATCCTCGCAGAACGCAATGGAATTAGTGACTATGAAGCGCATCAATTACTTATTCATCAGGCCATGGATCTTCGAATTACGGTTGTAAAACTGGCAGCTCAAATTGTCAATGAGGATATTAAGGTTTCAAAAAAAAGATAATCAGAAAGATTTTGACAATAGGGCTCTTCATCGCATCCAGAGTTACCGAGATGGGATGAAGGGTCTTTGATTTTTTTTTATGGTTATGGCAAAACTATTGACAATTAATTTTTTACAGAGGTGAACTATAAAGTGTTAAAGGAATTGGCTCAGGAAATTGCAAAATCAATAAGCGAGATTATTGGTTATCATCTTCTTATTACTGATGAATTCGGTATAATAATTGGATGTTCTGATGATATAAATAGATTAGAAACCCTTCATCGTGCTTCTTTAGAGGTTATAAAATCAGGTAAACCTAAATTCCATGATCTTCAGGAAGCGCAACGTTTGGAAGTTAAGCCGGGTTATACCGCGCCAATCCAATTAGCTAATAAAGTTGTTGGTACAGTTGCTATAGGGGGTGAACCTGAAGATGTTGGCAAATTTATTTCTATTGTCAAAAAACAGGTTGAGATCTTGTTGCGTCAGGAGATTATACTCAAGTCCTCCCTTCTGCGGGAACGGGCTCTGCAAAATTTAATACAGGAGATTTCGGTCTTTGACCCGGATACTAAAGATGAAGGCCTTCTTATAATTCGAGGGCAAGAACTTGGCTATAATCTAACTAGGCCATATATTGCCATTGTTATTGATCTGTATCAATTTAGTAATATTACTCAAGAAATCTATCAACATTCATCAATTGAAGATTCGCCGGAAATGATGATTCAATTGATGAAAATAAGGGTGGATAATACTATAAAAAATGCTTTTAATTCTACCGAAGATATATCGACTTCAATAGCAAATGACAAATTTGTTGTATTACATGCCATTAATCAAAGACAATCTGAAAATGAAATAATAGCACAAGTGAAAAAGAAATGTTTCGAATTAGAAATTAATCTTCAGAAGCTTGATACCAGAGCTACTATGGGTATTGGTTCAGTATCAGGGAATATATCCCAGTTGCGAAATTCATATAGAGAAGCTTGGAGAGCATTAACCATCGGAAAAAGGAATAATCGATTGCCCATGATTTTTAGTATCAATGATTTGTATTTAGAAGAACTGCTTTCCAGTGTAAATAAGAATATTTCTCAAAAGTTTGTGGTAAATGTATTGTACAGTTTGCAAAAACAATCTGATTGGGATGAACTATCCCGAACTATATGTGTTTGGTGTGAATCAGGTTTCAGTCCTATCAATACTTCTAAGAATTTAGACATTCATAAGAATACTTTATTTTATAGACTAACAAAAATCGAACAAATAAGTGGGTTTAATTTGCGCAATTTTAGAGAGTCAATTACTCTATATTTTGCTGTGAAAGTTCAGATTTTAAATAATGATCTCTCAAAGAAAATGAAGCAAGTTTGATTAAGACCAGTTAAAAGAATTAGTTGGAAAAAAAAGAAGTTTTTTTACTAAAGTAGCTGTATTAAGCTACTTTTTTTTGATTCGTACAGTCCTTAGTAAATGCTGATCGCAAGGCTAATTAGGTGAGTCTGGGCAAGTTTCAAAGGTAGTTGTATCAGCATACTAAAAATTTGTACATTATCTTAATCAATTTTGTTCTCTCGTTCCAATGAAATAAAGTCCTACAATAGATATACTTATCTTAAATTTAAACAGAATCAGAATTATCGCACTTATCTGCCTCGGTTAACAAGGACCTATTTGAAAAGCTTCGTACAATGAAAAGCGTAAGAGACCGATGTTCAATCTCTACCTAACATCACTGGTACGAATTGTCTGGAAGTTTTCCTGCAAATTTTAACTGAATGGAGGGGGCAAGCTAAATTTAATTAATTAACACAAACAACCAAAAATAGAAGGAGGAATTATTATGAGAAATAAAAAATTAGTTTATGTTGTATTAGCGGTCTTTGTTATAAGTATACTTACACTGACAGGATGCGGGCAAAATAAAGTCGCGGATTCTAAAGATGCTGCAACTCCTCAAAAAACAATCAAAATTCGCATGGCAGGACAATATCCGTCTGATCACCCTGGTACACAAGCTATGACGAAATTAAAGGAGACAGTAGAGGCTAAGACAAATGGTAGAATTCAAATGACACTCTATCCTGCTAACCAACTGGGAGACTATACCTTGATTTATGATGAAATTATGAAGGGTACCATTGAGATGGCTCTTATTTCTATACCAAGTGGACATGACCCCAAACTAGAACTAACTTATGTACCCTCCATTGCAGAAAATTATGACCAGGTCAGAAAGCTTTATAGTCAGGGATCCTATATTTACAATACAATGGATCAACTCAATAATGCCTTAAATGTAAAACTTTTAGGTTTCAATGTAGAAGGATTTGGTGGACTGGGCATGACTAAACTGCCAGAGGATCCTGCCTCAGTTACAAGCAAAAAGAATGTCCTACTCCGGGTTCCACCTATGGATGTTTTCAAAGTATGGGCTGATGATATGAATTACACCACTGTTACTGTACCTTATGCAGAATTGTATACCGCACTACAGACTGGGGTTGCAGATGGCTGGAGCGGCGGAACCCCGGTTTCAAATTGGCTGGGATTTAGGGATGTTCTAAAATACTATATTCCAGTTAATAATTTCGTTGAAAACACTTCTTACGTGATGAATTTAGATTTGTGGAAATCTTTGAGTGCTGAAGATCAAAAAATCATCGCAGATACTACAGCCGAATTATCAACAGAGAGCGTTGATATTTCCCAAAAGAGCGACAAACAATATATGGATGAGATGAAAAAAGCAGGAATTAAAGTTATTGAGTTATCTGATGCCGACCTTAAGACTCTTGCTGATCAAACGCGTAAAACTAGCTGGCCTAAATTAAACAATCGTTTAGGGAAAGAAATAATGGATGGCCTTTTGAAGGAATACAAATAGTCAAAAGTAGCAAGTACAAGCTGTTGGGGGAGGGGATTTTGCCTTAACGCAAAGCATCCTCCCTTAATCATTGAAAAGTATAGGGAAACCTTAACTTTGAAAAAGGAGTACCTTGAATGATAGAAAGGAGGAGTTAATTTGGGGTCAAATTCATTAGGTATAAAGCAAATCGCTAGAATTTCATGGGAGGCCCTTTTAAAATTCCAGCGTTCTGTAATGATAGTTTGCAGTTTAATGATAGTTATTGGTATCAGTTTAGGGGCTACTTTACGGTATATATTTAAAACAGACCTTTATGGAATGGAGGAAATAATCGTAATTTTTGCCTTTTGGCTATATTTCATGGGTGGATCATACGGTAGCTATCAGAAAAATCATATTACTGCTGATTTAGTGTCGGTGTATGTTACCAGCCCTAAAATCCGAAGCATTGTAATGCTGATTAGTTCTCTTATTACAACAGGTTTGTGTTATATGGCTACTTATTATGCCGTGAGTTTTTTTTCTTGGAGTTTAATCAAAGGAGGCACAAGTTCTGTTTGGCGAATTCCGATAGTCATTCCACAAGGTGCAATCTTTCTAAGCTTTAGCTTAATGTCTTTTTACTTCACGATTCATTTAATAGACGATATAAAGAAATTGAAATTATTAATTCTCAATAAGTAAATCCTCTGGTAATAATTTATCTTAGACGGGGGGGGATTGAATGATTGTTGGAATTGCGTTATTAATACTTGTAATTACATTACTTTTGGGAGTGCCAGTCCCTTTTGCATTTTTTGCATCAGTTATCTTTTTGATCTTCACGCAAGGATATGACCCGAGTTTTTTATTGCCTTATGGATATAGCAAAATGAGCACAACTGTTTTACTAGCTATTCCATTATTCATTCTCGCTGGAGGATTAATGGAGAAGGGTAAAATTGGCGAAAAATTAGTGGGCTTGGTTGAACTATTTGTTGGAAGTATCAAAGGAGCACTTGGAGTAGTAACAGTTGTCTCTTGTGCTGTTTTTGGGTCCATTACAGGTAGTGCGGCAGCCACATTATCTGTCATTGGGTCGATCATGTTTCCACGCTTGGAAAAAGCAGGTTATCCTAAAGGATTTTCCGCAGCACTAATTGCTAATTCCTCTGTCTTAGGTATGTTGATACCACCAAGTTCTATCATGATTCTTTATGCTTGGATTGGAAATCAGTCAGTTCTGGCAAGTTTTCTAGCGTCAGTAATCCTAGGTATCATCTTGATGACGTTGTTATCTTTAGTAAATATGGTCTATTTAAGAAAGAATCCTGATTTAGTCATCAATGAAAAAATGGACTATAAAACATTTTCCCGAGAAGCAAAAAAAAGAACCTTCAAAGCTTCCCCGGCTTTGGTTATGCCAATCCTAGTTCTAGGAGGGATTTATGGAGGGATAGTGACACCTACTGAAGCAGCTGCTATCGCCGTTGTATATGCTATTCCTGTAGGGTTCTTCATCTATAAAGGTTTAAACCGCCAGAACTTTTTACAGGTCATCATTGATAGCGCTGTCACAACTGGTGTAATAATGGTCATGTTATACGCTGTAATGATCTTAAGTCGTTTATATATTATGGAGAATCTCCCGGCGACGATCATGTCTGTCCTTCAGTCAATTTCAACGAACAAAATTGTTATCATGTTAATGATTAACGTTTTCATGATTATAATTGGAATGTTAATGGATGATGTTAGTGCGGTCTTGCTTTGTACACCCATTCTTTTGCCCATTGTCACCCAGCTAGGAGTAAGTACGATTCAATTTGCAGCCATCGTCGGCGTTAATCTGGGAATGGGTAATATAACTCCTCCAACGGCTCCCTTGCTCTACCTCGCAGGCCGTATTGGTGGGGCCCCCATCAATGAGATGCTTAAACCTACTTTCGCAATGTTATTGTTCGCCTGGACACCAACATTACTACTTACCACTTATTTCCCGATTATCTCTACTTGGTTACCGAAATTAATTTTGCAACATTAACATGCAAGTCCAAAATTACTATCTGCGGCAACGATTTATCTAAGAAGCATTAAGACTAGAACACAAGATATAGTAGGAGGAGATTTTCATGAAAAACAATAACAAGATAGCTATCCTTGGTGGAGGTCATGGAGCTCATGCCATGGCAGCGGATTTAACGTTACGTGGATTTAGTGTAAACATGTACGAAATGCCTGAATACAAACATAATTTGGCAAATTTATTTCAAACTGAAACCATAGAAGTGACAGGGGTTATCCAGGGGACTGTCAAGCTTGAGAAGGTAACATCCGATATTGAAGAAGCCATAAAAGACGTGAAATATATCGTGCTTGTGGTTCCGGCCTTTGCTCATACATCTTATGCAAAGTTATTGAAAGGCAAAGTAAACAAAGAACAAATAATTATTTTATATCCAGGAGCCTTTGGATCGTTACTATTGAAAGAAGTTTTTGGAGAAGATGACGGACCAGTCATTACCGAAGTAAATAACTTACCGTATGATACAAGGAGTACATCTCCAGGTAAAGTGAATATCTTTGGTTTAAATAAGGTGAATATTGCTTTTTTGCCTGCTGAAAAGTCTGAAGAATTACTTGAGGATATTCGCAGGATTCATCCTTTTGAAAAAGTGTATGCAGATGTTTTGGAATGTGGGTTAAGCATAGTTAATCCTGCAGTACATGCAGGGCCATGTCTCCTTAATATTGGCTCTATTGAATATTGGGCTAGAGGCGATTTTTATGTATACGAACATGGCTTTACCCCATCAGCAGCTAAAGTTAATATACAAATTGACGAGGAAAGAAAGGCTATTGGCAGAAAGTTAGGATACAAACTTACCCCAATAGAGGATTTCACTGGTATGCAGGAAGGTTATGACTGGAAAGAACTGTACCTTAATATCCATGGGAATATTTCTTTGACTCCGATCGTGGGACCAAATGATATTAATAGCAGGTATTTAACTGAAGACGCACCCTACGGTTTGGTACCATGGAGCACGATTGCCAAGGAAGTCGGGGTCGTTACTCCAATCATCGATGCAGTAGTAAATGTCTATTCTGTCATACACGAAAGATCGTGGTGGGAAGAAGGAAGGACAGCTAATGTGTTAGGTCTAGCAGGGATGACAGTAGAAGAGATTAAGGAGTATGTGAAAACTGGCAAGAAAAAGTAAATGCAATGAAAAAATTTGAATCTCCGATAAATTATTATTGAATTGAGCTTATTTAAGAAGGAGAAAATCTATCGGATAGCGAACTACCTATATTTATAAGATGGAAACAGCTCTACCTATCAGCTATGTCCGTTTATACAAAGGAATAGTGGGCAATAATGCCCTTTATCACAGCCTGGACCTTCTGGGGTGTGATAAAGGGCATTAATTTTTTTCTAAGAAAGGAGATATTGGATATAGATGATAATCCCTTGGTAGGTATCAAGTGTCCCATCGAATAAATTAGAGGAGGTTTTTGTGTGACAACAGAGACTAAATTAGTGACACCCGGAACTGATGGAAATGCACATTTATCCAGAGTACTAAAACCAATTCATTTATGGGCTCTCGCAGTAGGTTTAGTCATCTCGGGAAACTATTTCGGCTGGAGCTATGGATTTGGGGCAGGTGGGCCTATGGGATTAGCCTTAGCCTTAATTCCAGTCACGATCTTTTATGTAACCTTTATCTTGTCTTACTCTGAGTTGGCAACGGCGATACCCCATGCTGGTGGTCCTTCGGCCTATGCACGCAGAGCAATGGGTCCTTTTTGGGGGTATATGAATGGAATAAGCTGCTTAATTGAATTTGTGTTTGCGCCTCCTGCCATTGCGCTGGCTGTTGGTGGGTATATTAACTTTCTAGTTCCCTCCGTCCCAACCTTGACTGCAGCGGTTGCCGCTTTTTTGTTTTTTATCTTTGTGAACTACTTAGGAATGAAAACCTCAGCTACGGTAGAATTAGTAGTCACCATTATTGCTCTTGTTGGTTTAGTTATTTTCTGGGTTGCCGCGGCTCCTCACTTTTCGATGACAAGAGTTATGGCAGAGCCGCTCCTTCCTTTCGGTATGAAAGGTGTTATGGCAGCCGTTCCTTTCGCCATCTGGTTCTATCTCGCTATTGAAGGCGGAGCCATGGCTGCGGAAGAAATGGTCAATCCTCAGAAAGATATCCCTAAAGGCTTTTTAAGCGGTATGGGAACCTTAATGATTATGGGCTTCCTAACCCTTTTCTTGACGGCAGGTATTGCAGATTACAACTTAGTTTCAGCGGTGGACTTCCCGTTGCCTATCGCTTTAGCTCAAGTCTTTGGCGAAAATGCCTTTATTGTTGTTTTGGTCAATATCATTGGCTTGTTTGGCTTAATTGCTTCCCTGCATGGGATTATCGTAGGTTACTCTCGTCAAACTTATGCGATGGCTCGGACTGGGTATTTGCCTAAATTCTTGGCGTATGTCGACCCTAAACGTCATACTCCAGTCTGGGCATTGTTAGTCCCTGGACTTGTTGGACTAGGTGTCGTTCTCACGGGGCAGACTGCAATCGTGATTACCATTGCAGTTATTGGTTCTGTTGCCCTCTATATGCTTAGCTTAATCAGTCTGTTTATCTTACGCTCCAAAGAACCCAATCTCAAAAGACCCTTTAAAGTATCGTATCCAATAGTCCCAGTCATTAGCTTTATTACGGGCATTTTTCTGACGATAAGTGTCTTAGTTTCCAGTATACCCGCTTTGAAATGGACAGCGCTTGTTTATTTCATTGCTATCGCCTACTACTTTGTTTGGGGTAACAAGAATATTAGGCCCTTTGAGGAAGAGTTTGGCGTTTTAGATGAACTGGATGCCTAATACGTATCTGGAAAAAGCCTTCTTAAAAGATTGGAGTTAATGAAAAAAACATGGCTAAAGAGATGACTCTAGTCAGTGTGGGGATCGATGTCGGAACAACAACGACTCAGTTGGTCATTTCGCAGCTCACCTTAGTCAATGTAATGCCTGGTAGTCAAGTGCCAAAAGTTGAAATTAGCCATAAAAGTATCTCCTATATGGGTAAGGTTCACTTCACGCCCTTTGAAGATCGACAGCATGTTGATGGTGCTGCACTTCGCAAAATTATTGCGAAGGAATATGAGAAGGCGGGCGTGAAGCCGGAACAGATTGACACTGGGGCCATTATTATTACTGGGGAGACAGCTAAAAAGGAGAATGCCTCAGAAATTATCCATTCTTTAGCAGATTATGCGGGAGATTTTGTCGTAGCGACGGCTGGACCAGATCTCGAAAGTGTGATCGCTGGAAAAGGATCGGGAGCTGAGGCGCTCTCCAAGCGCTTACAGGCGTGTATTGCCAACATCGACATCGGTGGAGGGACTACGAATATTGCTTTTTTTGATCGTGGTAAGTGCATAGGGACGGCATGTATCAATGTTGGAGGTAGACTATTCGAAGTTGATCCCATGTCCCACCGCTTAATATACATTTCCCCACCTGCTCAGAAGATAATGAATTATTGTTATTCGAACACTTCCAAAACTCAAAGTGGGGACGAATTGGCTTTGATTCAAACCTGCTTACGAAGTATGGTAGAATGCGTTGAAAGGATCATCTTTCAGGAACCTCTACTCGCACAGGACGAGCCCTTAGTCATGACGAATTTGTTGCCAGATGTCAAAATCGAAGGAGTGGTCTTTTCTGGAGGGGTCGCAAAGTATATCTATCTTCCTGGGATCAAGGAATGGTGGATCCATGGGGATGTTGGGCCACTCTTGGCAGAAGCGTTTCATGATAGTCGGATTTATTCATCTCATTCCGTACACGAGGGGTCCGAGACAATCCATGCCACAGTGCTCGGTGCAGGAGCACACACGATGAATGTATCAGGATCGACAATTACGGTCGGCAAGAATACACTTCCGTTACGAAATGTACCTGCAGTGTTTCCGGAATTGGAAGCGTCGGGTAGGTTTACGTGGCTTAAATCCTCAGAGAATTATATCGACTCTCTCTATCGTACGGTTGCGCTAATAATCCCACCCTTGCCTAATACGGACTTTCTAACGATTCTTACCCTTGCAGAAAATCTAGCCTGTGAGCTTCCTTTAATAAAGGGAGAGCCTAAAGTGATCATCGCCCAACAGGATATTGCTAAAGTGCTTGGACAAACTCTGCAAAGACTTCTTCCTGCTATGCCATTGGTTTGTTTGGATGGTATCGAACTTGCCTTTGGAGATTTTCTGGATATCAATAAACCATTGCCCCATCAAGATGCGGTGCCTGTGATTGTCAAAACCTTAGTATTTGCCCGTTAATAGTCTCGATAGAAGGGATGTGAAATCGTGAATCTCAAGACACGACTTTTTGGTCAAACTTTTAAATTTAAAGATGTAAAAGATGTTCTGGCGAAAGCGAACGAAATTAAGTCAGGAGATATTCTAGCTGGAATTGCGGCCGAAGATGCCGCAGAGCGGATCGCTGCAAAACGAGTCTTATCGGAACTTACTTTAGAAGATTTACGGAGGAATCCGGTCATTCCGCTTGAGGAAGACGAAGTATCACGCATTATTGATGCCGATGTCAACGAACCGATCTATCACACAATTAAGAACTGGAGTGTTGCAGAGTTTCGAGAGTATGTTCTTAGAACTGAAACTACTGGATCTGCCCTCCATAGGATCAGTCGCGGTCTCACCTCAGAGATGGTCGCTGCCGTAGCTAAACTTATGAGCAACCTCGACTTGATATTAGGTGCTGCCAAAATTCAAAATCTGGCGCATTGTAATACCACGATAGGAAAAGCAGGATGCCTAGCGTCTCGGCTTCAACCGAATCATCCCACAGATGGGGTTGATGGGATTTTAGCCAGTTTACGTGAAGGCTTGTCCTATGGTGTGGGAGACGCGGTATTAGGACTTAATCCCGTTGACGATTCCGTACCCGCTACCATCCGTAGCTTGGAAACCCTTTATCAGTTTGTTGAGGAATGGAAGATACCTACTCAGATTTGCGTATTAGCGCATATCACAACTCAAATGAAGGCCTTGAGAAAAGGGGCTCCCATTCATTTATTATTCCAATCGATTGCTGGTTCACAGGTTGGGAACGAAGCTTTTGGAGTCACCAAAGAAATTTTAGACGAAGCGTATACCCTAGGATTAAAAGAGGGTCGCGCAACAGGACCTAATATTATGTATTTCGAAACGGGACAAGGCTCGGAACTTTCGTCTGAGGCACATCATGGTGCTGACCAAGTTACCTTAGAGGCACGCTGTTATGGGTTAGCGCGTCGTTATAACCCCTTTTTAGTGAATACCGTCGTTGGCTTTATCGGTCCAGAATATCTCTATGATACTCGTCAAGTGACTAGGGCAGGTCTTGAAGACCATTTCATGGGTAAACTTACGGGCTTACCGATGGGGGTTGATGCTTGTTACACCAACCATATGAAAGCAGATCAAAATGATATTGAAAATCTGGCGACTCTCCTTGCAGCGGCAGGCTGTACGTATTTCATGGGGATCCCTATGGGGGATGATGTGATGTTAAATTACCAGTGTACTAGCTACCATGACATTGCGACCTTAAGAGAACTATTTAACTTGAGACCGCTACCCGAGTTTGAGGCTTGGGCAGAATCCATGGGAATCCTAGCCAAGGGTAGACTTACGGCCCGTGCTGGGGATGCCACTATATTCACAAGGTAAGGGGGGGATAAGAAGATGAGCTTGGAAGATAGTGTTCGCCTGATCGTGGAAGAGTTGCTTAAAGGAATGGAGAAGGGAAAGAATCAAAGTTCCAACAATGCTTCACCTTTAGCAAATTCATCGATAGTAGACGAATGTCAGATAACAGATTTAGCAGAAATCGATTTGCAACGTTATTTACAGGTACCTAATCCAGTCAATAAGGCACTCTATGAAGAGATGAAACTTTCTACTCCCGCTCGAATCGGAGTTTGGCGAAGTGGACCCCGTCCTTTGACGGATACGTTACTTCGTTTTCGCGCAGATCACGCTGTTGCGCAAGACTCAGTGCTCGGTGAAGTTCCAGAAGAATTCCCAGCGAAGTATAATATGGTTTCCGTTCAGACCCTTTGCCTGTCAAAAGATGAATATCTTACCCGGCCAGACTTAGGAAGAAAACTTAATGACGAGAATTTAGTGTTTCTCACGAATGGCTGCCCAAAAGGTGCTACGGTCCAAATTATCGTTTCCGACGGATTATCCAGTAAAGCAGTTGAAGCTAACATTCCTAATCTTCTTCCAGCCTTAATCCAGGGCCTCGAAGGAATGGGTGTAAAACTGGGAACCACAATCTTTGTTCGAAATGGTCGGGTCGCTGTGATGGATACCATCGGTGAAGAGTTAAAACCTGAAGTTGCTGTGATCCTGATTGGAGAACGCCCAGGTTTGGGAACTGCCGAGAGTATGAGTGCCTATATGGGCTATAATCCAAGACTAGGTATGGTCGAGAGTGAGCGAACCGTGATCAGTAATATTCACAAAGGAGGGACTCCGGCAGCAGAAGCAGGCGCGCATCTGGCTAGCTTAATTAAGAAGATCCTGGATGCTAAAGCGTCGGGTGTTAATCTAGAGTAGAGGGTAGCGACACGCAACCCTTTATTATAATTATTGCGAACTACGATGATTAACTTGGCGGCTTAGGCGGCGACAAAAGGGAGTATAGTTAATTTCTAGTTGTCCCTATATAATGAAGATAGTAGTGTAAATAATATTAACAAAAATTTATAAACGAGAGAGTAAAGGGGGAAAAACACAAATGGCT
>DOPS01000144.1:0-2565 GCA_003512645.1 Desulfosporosinus sp. | reverse complement strand
GGAACTCCATATTCAAAACAAGCAAACATCTTTCCGATCCCATCATTGGTATGGACCAACGGAGTGATGGGCTCAGAATAAAGAATCAAGAACGGATTTTTTCTCAGCTCTTCTTTACCGCCGACCACTAAAGCAGCCATCTCTAATTGAGCGCGCATGTTTATTTCATCGTGAGCAGTAACAATCATTGGTTTAACAGTATTAGAAACCATAGCCTCTAATTGATGAAGGTCACTCACTTTAGGATTTTGATCGGAAGCAATCGCATAACTCATTACAAAGTCATAATTTGGTAAATAGTCCATGACCCGGCAAGCTAACTCGACATCCTTCTTCGTAGAGCGCCGCCGCTTACCCGTTTCTAAATCAAGGGTATAGGGGAGATCAGAACCTGTTCCAAAATAAGTCCTATTTTTCTCCAAAGGCATGACCCTTTGGCCCTTACGGTTAGCCACCACAATCTTGCTCGGCGCCAAACGAATACATTCGTCAACCAACCAGCTCGGAATCCGAACCCGGTTTTCATTGACAATACAACCAGCATCTTTCAATAACTGTAATGCTTCTGGGTGATCTACTTTAACCCCCGTACGTTCAAGGACCTCCAAGGTCGCAAGATGAATCTGCTCGATCTGTCCCTCACTGACCCATTGGAGCTGTGGCGTTGCGTGTTCTATGCTATTAGATCGAATCTTTCTCATCAGTCCTATACCTAGCCTTTCCACATTTTTTGTACCTTCTCCAAGTTCAAATCAACTTATCTATCTTAGTGAATCTCCAGAGTAACCGACCTACCCAACGACCTATTCTTCCATGTTCCCTTCACTTACACTGCTACACTCTAGGTGGGTATGCCTAAGTTAACCTTGCAAGATATATGCCATTCTCATCATAAACGGTACTCAATTCCATCCTTAGCCTATGTCCTGCTAAGAATGTGAATAACCTTCTGTTACAGAGGCCTTAAACCTTGCGTCAAGCCCTCTTTTTGATCATACATCACTGGTGTTAACTGTGGGTAAAAAATGCAAATGCAAAAATTTTTAGCAGCTTATCATATCGTCTTATCGTTTTTTTAGCCTGTGTTATTCCACTTAACGTAATAATCCCTGTCTATAGTCTAGCCGCAAAAAAAGTTGGCACTGCCCAATTTTACGGCAATCAATTTCTCATCCTAAACTGACCATAGAAATAGCCTTCGTTACGCAACTATCTACACAAATTCCGCAACCCCAGCACTTATCCTGATCAAACTCAACCCTCTTCCTTGGCTTGCCGTTGACCATGATTTCGGTTTCCCCGAGCTGAAAAGCCGAAAAATTGCACCGTTTGACACAAGCCCCACAATGCGAACACTTCACTTCATTGCGCTGAGCCACATATTGAATAACCGGAAATATACCCTTCATTCCCCTGTCCTGAGCCAGACGCGTCGGATAGCAACAGCAAGAACAACAATTACACATCCAGGTCGGCCCCTTCTCCCGCCAGTCACTATTAATCTGGTGCATCAAACCCTTCCGATGTGAGAGTATTACAATCTCTCGAGCTTCATCCTTCGAAAGCGAACGCCCATACGTACGATCCGTAATCGAAGCATCAAAACTCAGACAGGTTTCTGTCGGCTTCTCGCACCGCTCCGCTAACTTACGACAATTACAAGGAACCAAGCGAATATCCTTCACGGAATTCAGTAATTCCTCAAGCTCATCGATCATAAAAAACGTCTCCGGCGCCCTATCCACCGCCTCTTTATTCCTAAGCTGCTCCAGATAAGGCTCCATCCGCTCCGCGTACACTTGATAACACCACTCATCCAAAGCCTTCAGCAAATCGCCACCGTCATCTTTAACCTTTTCGTTGTTATTGTTATCATCGTTGCTATCGTTGTTATCGTTGTTATCCTTATCCTTATCTCTCTCGTCATCTATATTATTGGCCTTCAGACTCCTAATTTCTAGCTTATAGCTATCGTCAAACTTGCACATATAATCCAACCGGCCATAGAAATCCGCCCCAAAATAAACAATCTCCCCGTCAATCTCTTCCCTCTGAACAATATGCTTATAATAACAACCCTCCAACAACCCCTGAGCCTGCTCAGAAGCACATCCCATCCTTTTAGCAACTTCAGAAACAGAACACTTCTGACCCTCCAATCGAACCACCAAATCCATCTCAGCCTCAGACACAAACCATGACAAATAAGGCACCACAAAATCCGGCACACCAAACAAACTAACAAACTTCTCAATCATCGACATCTAAAAATCCAACCTTTCACGAATCCGAGTTAAAGAAAGACCACCCTATTCCCCAAACCAATATTTCACGGGGCATAAAGTGGCCAATAAATATAACTTAATAAGCAACCCAAACATTCCCTCCGTTACCCAGCCCGGCGGCGCAGCACCGATTCAGAGGTGCACGTTCCCCCCGCAACATGCATAGGAGGAAGTGGCTTAGCTGAGAGAGCACGATTAGTGGAATTGCGTCAATGAGCGCAGTCGATCAGGCGTTAAGAACCGCAACTGTTCACATGCAGAAAGCCCAGAAGTTTTGCGG
>DOPS01000192.1:5461-7959 GCA_003512645.1 Desulfosporosinus sp. | reverse complement strand
ACATTCAAATCCCTCCTTAAAATTAAGAAATTAGGTTTCGTTCATAACTCAATCAAAAAAGTTAGCTTGTGATTTTGTTTCCCATAGGAAACAGTCGTTCTCTCCTTTATACTATTTTAACATGCAGGCAAAACAAATACTATATCTTATAACGAACAGTCGAATTTCCCCTGTGAATAGTTCGATTTTGCTTCCCAAAAGACGAAATCAACTATTCATACAAAAATCTGACCCAGAATATTCCAATAAGCAGCTTTTGCTTCTCAACAGATCTTGTTTCAGAAATTATATACAATAAAAGTTATTGTTTGAGCTAAAAAACAACAGAAATACCCCCGCTTGAAAAAGACGGGGGTATTTCTATTGTTTGTATGAATTCTGAAGCTCAATATCAAGCTAACCAATTATGCGGGTTATTTGTTTAGCGGATTCCATGGCAGCCACTGCAGCTTGTTGCATCCTGTCCTTCGTAAAGGAATTACTGAATCCTACAATCCATATCGCGCCTAATAATGTGCCACGGATATCAACTAACGGCACGCTAACAGCATTAACGCCATGAATATATTCTTCAAAATCAGTGGCATAGCCCTGTTTTCGTACTTGCTTAAGATCAGCCAGATAGTCTTCAATATTATTTATCGTTTTATTAGTGAACTTTGGTAGTACCTTTTCTGTGATTATCCTTCTCTGAATCGTTTCATCTAAATTTGCCAAAAAGGATTTTGCTGCTGATCCAGAAAAGAAAGGAAGTCTAGTCCCTACAGGAGCCGATATCTTTAAATCTTCCGGGCTATCAACCTTTTCAATAATTGTTATCCCGTACTCATCAAAACAGCCCAAGAAGACCGTCCCAGCGAAATCCTGGGCTAATTTCATCATAAAGGAACGTGCAATATCCTTTAAACTGACCGAAGCTAACGACTGATTACTGAGCTGAATCAAAGCAGGTCCCAGCCTGAATTTCTTAGTTGATTCATCCTGACGTAATACACCTAAATCGAGGAAAGCCTGAGTAACACCGTAAACAGTGCTTTTATTAAAATTTAATTGTCTCGAAATATCGCTAACTCCTAAAGTCCCTTGAGCTTTAGCAACTTCTTTTAAAATCGCAAACGATTTATAGACCATTGGAGCACTGTAACTGTTACTCTCTTTTGGAGACATGTTCATCACCAGTAGACCTTTCCATTAGATATACTATGACTACCATTTTTCCCCGCGTTGCCCCTCATCCGCTTCATCGAATATTTCGTCTGTGTCAGATCCATCTTCGTCCAAGGAATCCTCTTCTTGTTCTTCTGAGTCTGTCTTGTCTTCCTCATCGACTGATGCTTTGTTTATCAAGGTTACTGAAGGCGACCGACGGTTAACCTTCGAAGGTTCCCAGACTTTCAGACCCCATTCCCCTCTCCCGAGAAACGTAAACCGTGTGTCAAGATTAATCTGGGTAAGTGCAGCCGCAATCCGTATTGCCTCTTGGGAAATCCCTAAACGTTGCAGTACTACTTCAATTAAATTTTGATAATGCATGGGGTTACCTTGAGCCTTCAGTACTTCATAAGCTATATCTGCTTCGGTTGGTTTGTCTTTTTTGCTCAAAGAGTGGGTCAAAACTCCACCGCCCTTCGTCGTTTTGAATATCACTATATTCGGCCCACCCCTAAATATTTCCTGCTTATCGTTTGTTTAAACATTATTTAAACCTAATTTACATTCTTTCAGGTGCTGATACGCCTAAAATGTCCAATACATTACTAACAATTTGTTTTACCGCCCGTACTAAGCTCAAACGAGCCCGTCTTAGCCCCTCATCCTCAACAAGGACTCTCTGGCTGTTATAGAACGTATGGAAGAGACCCGCCAAGTCAAGCACATACCGTGCTAAACGATGGGGTTCCATTAAACGTGCCGCGATGATGACCTCGCTCGGTAAGTCAGCCATTTTCTTGAGAAGATCCCGCTCTTCTGTGCTGTCTAAGCGTTGTAATTCCTTTTCGGAGGCAGGGGTTGTAGTATCACCCAGTTCTTCGGCTTGCCGCAGAATACTACATAATCTGGCATGTGCATATTGCACATAGTAAACTGGGTTATCCGATGACTGCGCTCTTGCTAGATCCATATCAAAATCCACGGTAGAGTCTGGGTCTCGTAAATTAAAGAAAAANNGAGCGTTTGGACATTTTCACAACTTCGCCATTTTGGATCAAGCGCACAAGTTGCATTAAGATGACTTGAAGATTATCTGCGTCATGGCCTAAGGCGGTCATCGCTCCTTTCATCCGAGCGACATGTCCATGATGATCCGCTCCCCAAATATTGATTACTCGATTAAATCCTCGCTCGAACTTATTGCGGTGGTACGCAATATCTGCAGCAAAATAGGTCGGTGCTCCATTGCTCCTAATGACCACTTCATCCTTTTCATCCCCAAATAATGTGGATTTAAGCCAGTGTGCACCTTCGCTTTCGTAAATATACCCTTTTTTCTCGAGTTC
>DOPS01000192.1:0-5438 GCA_003512645.1 Desulfosporosinus sp. | reverse complement strand
GATTCAACAGAAAGGTACTTATCCCCTACTTTGGCAATCAGGCCTTTTACTGTATCGATCAAATCCTCACCATGATATCCGCCTTCTGGGAAAGCCGCGTCTTGACCTAGTTGTTGTAAATATCTAGACTCTAGCGATAAGGCAAAATTATGTATTTGATTTCCCGCATCGTTAATATAAAATTCGCGGGAGACTTCATACCCAGCCATTGTTAGTAATGAGGCAAGGCTGTCTCCTAGTGCTGCCCCACGGGCATTGCCCATGTGAAGCAACCCTGTAGGGTTTGCGCTCACAAATTCCACTTGTATCTTTTGGCCTTTGCCAATATCTACTTGCCCATAGTTTTTACCGGCCTTTAATACCTCATCGATAACGCCCGTAAGCCAGAGCGGATTCAAGCGCAAGTTAATAAATCCTGCTCCAGCAATTTCAGANNTAGCCAATACCATCGCCAGATTTGTCGCTAAATCACCGTGTTGTCTTTCTCTAGGTTCTTCTAAGACAAACGTGGGCAATTCTTCGAAGTTTAACTCCCCTGCGGCTTTCGCTGTATTAGATGCTTGTACCAGATTATCCATTATTTTTACTTTTATGTTCTCGTAGAGACTCATTCGGGGATGTCCTCCTTTATGTTTAGCAACAATTCATTATGGCTGACCAATTTATCCTCGACAAAAAGGTCATATTCTAGACTAATACGTCCCCCACGGACTGTCAAGTCATACTCTACGCAGTGCGGTAAAACGCTCAGCAGAATCTTCCCGTAACAAGTAGTATAAACACTACGATTAAGGACACCCTTTCTATACTCTTGGGATAGCTCGACCGCGCCTTTACGATTTAAGGCGACCGCCCCTTCTTTCAGGGTTAATAAGGTGGTCACTTCTTCAAGTCCCATACTATTATTTCCTGATTCTTTATATAGCACATAGAATGCACCGTTTCGCTCATAAATAATACCTTCAGCACTCAATTCTTGCTGGTCTTCGTGTCCTTCAGGGTATTTTTGCTTTCCGTGAATAAAAATGGTCGCCTTTTTGCGCATAGGTTGCTCCTTTCGGGAGGGAGGAAGTGTCTTGGCCCGTTCGCACAACGTTCCATTGCTATTCGCTTGTCGCTCAGGCTAAAACTCAAAACCTCTGGGCTTTCTGCATGTGAACCGTTGAGTTTCTTAACGCCTGATCGACTGCGCTCATTGACGCAATTCCACTAATCGTGCTCTCTAAGCCAAGAAACTTTCTCTGGCTTGGGGTCGACGGGAGTTTAGAACGACGTTAAGACACTCTGGGAGCTGTTTGCGTCTTTGACGCAAATTCGCGCCATGCAAGTTAGGGACGGTTCTTGACTTGCATCTGAAGTATCTATAATTCCTTAAAGTAATCCCCAAGGATTGCTAGGCCGGCTTCGAGTTCACTCGTATTCCCTCCGAAGCCTAGGCGGAAGTGACCTTCTTCGCCGAAAAAAATTCCTGGTGCTACAAGGACCCCTAGCTTATGTAAATCCCACGCTAATTGTTCTGAGGAAATTTTCTGAGAGTAGCCTATCCAAGCGACTACCCCTGACTCTGGTTTTTGCCATCTAAGGTTAGGGTTATTTTTAATCATGTTTTCTAGTAGCGTAATATTTTTCTGGCGCAGTTGTCGATTGCGTTCCCAAATCTTAGTGCGATGCTTTAGTGCTGTTAGGGCTAAGTGTTGTCCTATCACAGGTGAGCACAGCGACGTGTAATCGCGCTTTTCAGCGCAGCGCTCAATGATCTCTGGAGGTCCTACTATCCAGCCTACTCTAAGACCCGCTAAGCCATAGGCTTTGGACATGCTTCCGATGCTGACTGCTTGAGAAGAGTATTCCCACATAGAGGGCAGAATTGTATCACTGAGTTCCCGATAGACTTCATCAGCAATGAGTAAAATTCCTCGTTCAGAACACAAATTGGCAATTCGCCTCATTTCGTCTGGAGAGAATTCAAACCCGGTCGGATTATGGGGAGTATTCAGTAACTTTCATCAGACACCCCCCTACTCTTTGAACAGGATTATGTAATATAAGGTGCCTATTCTCGCTAACCCGAACAAACTCCTTTTTTATACTAGGCAGATATTAAAACTTTCTGGAAGGTTCATGGCGGTGTTCTAATCTCGAACGCCCTTTTTCGGGTCTGGCCAGCCCTTGGTACCAACCAAATCTTCTTTACTCTGATTATTTTCTAATCTCATATTCAAGAGCGAGAGGGACACTTCCCTCTCGCTTATTCCGTGCCTAACTGTAAGTATAGTACAGATAGTACAGCATGTTTTAGTTTTTAGAGGCGCTCGTTACTTTTTACTTTTTAATTTTGCTTTTTACTTGAGATATTCCCCACGCGGTGTCTTAATGATTCTTCGGATATTCTCTTCAACACCCGTTGCAGCATTTAGGTATAAGAGATATTCCTCGCCCTGATATCGACCTCGGAACTCATAACAATAAATTTCTTGATTTCCACTCTTAACAATGACCGCCAAGCGACTCTCGACGACCTGAAAATTCGGCCGCAACTTGCGCAAGACTTGATCCATGGTAAGTTTCTTGGGGAAGGTTCGGGAATGATGGAATGCGTAATAGGGTACTGTATCTAATCCAACAAGTTTACCGTTGTCTAAAGCGATCATAAGACGCACTTTATCAGGGTAAATTCTTACCCCATTTTCTTCAACGACTGCATCAAATTGAACATAAGAACCGAAATCCTCACTTGAAGTAATCACCAGTTGCCAGCCTAAACTTTGTAAAGCAGCATTGGCCTTTTTGGCAGCCTCCTCGATACTTATAGTTCTTGGTTCAATAGAGCGTTGATCGCGAAATAGGGTTATAACACCACCTTGGCGGCTTACTTCCATATAAGCTTCATTAATCTTCCACTTATATCCGCCAAGCTCACCCTGAGTCTCTCCATCTAATTCTGGCGTTGTATTGGCATAACCAATTTTGCTTAAAAAATCTCGTACCTTAGCAAGGGCCTGATCGCGGGTTACTTCCCCTGCTGGGAGACCTAAGGGTTTTTCTACAACCCGTGTAGCGTATTCTCCAGTATACGAAAATGGCGGAAGCTTCTGCAAGCTCGCATCCAACTGGTCCAGTCCAGAACGTACTGATTTTGAAAGGGTTTCACTGCCATCCGCGGACGCTTCTGCAACTTGTGTTCCAAAACCGAGCCGTTGCTTTATGCTAGGCGCTGGATCTGTCCAAACCAGATTTTCTGTATCTATTCTAGTGATCAAATCTTGCACTTTTTGATTGACTGGCATCAGCCGCTCATGCATATCTCTTAAGGTCTTTTCTTCCTCTGTAGTCATTGTTCCTCCACCGGCAATCCTCTGGGCTAAAGTCTTGGCAAAATCACCGGATTGTGTTAAAAACTGACCTACATAACTCAGCCCAGCTTGCTCGGCAGGAATTTGAGCAAAATCTTTAAGGGCTGAATCACTTTTACTTGAGACTTGACTTAAGTAGAGGATCTTTTGAGCTGGGTTGCTGGCAACATCTCCTTTGGCCAGATCTGTCTCTAACTGGTCAAGGTGACTTGCAAAATCCGTCAATGCTCGTCGATTATTATTTTCGTCAGCAAGACGATATTTTTCTGCCTGACGGTATTCACTCACACCCCAGCCTAATGAAATTACAAAAGCTAGTGTTAAAGCACCGATCCAAACTTTCCTGTGCATGCCTGTCCCCCCCTACTTCGTAAAAATGTGATTCCCAATTTGTTTAATTTGAGGCCTTGACCAAATGAATTTGTTTTTCGTCTTGGCTGGAGCAAAAAAGAAAAGTGCTCCTCCTGAAGGATCTGATCCATTTATTGCCTCTTGGGCAGCCCGAATTGCGGATGCCGAAGGGGGTAAGTTAATTTGTCCATCATCCACGCTGGAAAAAGCTCTAGGCTGATAAACGATGTCAGCGATGGTTTTAGGGAATGCGGGATCTGCAATTCGATTGAGAATCACCGCAGCTACCGCAACCTGACCTATATAGGGTTCCCCTCTGGCCTCTGCATTGACTGTACGAGCTAAAAGGTTAGTGTCAGTGTTTTTATAACCCACAGCTTTTCCCGTAGCATTTGTGCTCTGCCCTGTAAGGCGTTTCAATTCCTTAATAGTTTGTGTTCCTGCCAACCCATCTACTCTTAATCCGTGTTCCTTTTGGAAACGTCGAACTGCCGCCTCTGTTTTGGAGCCGAACTTTCCGTCAGCTTTCCCGAGAGTATAACCCAACTGTATTAACTTCTTTTGCAGCTCAATTACTTCTGAGCCTTTGCTTCCCCTACCGAGCAACCGATCCCCTAAAGCCGCATAGGCAAACCCGGACAGAGCAATGCTGGCAATTAGTCCGATGGCGATTACTAACGCCCAAGGTCTAATGTGAACTTTCATACCCTCACCTCACTTTGTTTAATGCATCCTTAGTGTGGCAAAAGTTCTTAGAAATTATCCAACATTATCCTCGATATACAAAAATAAATAGAAACCACAGGATAAATCCTATGGTTTCTATCGTGACGCTTGGCGTTCAATAGGTTGGTACCTCTGGTTTAAGCCTCTATAAGCGAGGTCCCCTGAAAGGTCGCAAAGCTCTCGGCTTTCCTAAAATTTCTGCCCACATAACCCCTTGGACAAGTTCTCTTTTCGTCAGAGCTAGAGAAGCGCCACATAAACCTGTGGGATTTCTAGTCCATTGCTCATTGGGAGTCTCTTCGGCACTTTTATAGGCCTCTATTCCAAGTATTCCTACATAGTCACTGGTTCCCTCAACTCCTTGGGTTCCTTCGCTTCCTTCGGTTCCCTCGACTCCTTGAGTTCCCTCGACTCCTTGGGTTCCTTCTGTTTCTACATAATATTCCTTGTTTTCCTCAAAACCCATAGGTTTATTCGATTCTAGGGCTTTCGCTTGGTAAGGACCATTTTCCAAAGCCTGCTTGAGCTGATCTCGCCACGACCCTTGGGAGGCTCCCTGAATTGCGTCTTTAATAGAACGTCCATCTGGAAGTTTAAATGGATCGGAAAAACTTCCCGGAGTTTGTTGCTTACCCTTCTTAATAAGAGACACACCCACCTGGTAAATAACCCAAATGATAATTACAACCGTTAAGCCCGACATGATCCCACCTACTTCTTCATTAGGCTATCAGTGCCTGATTCCGCTTTACCCGTCTGGGCAATGTTGCCTCTCATCTGAGTGTCCGAGATAATATTTTGCATGTTAAAATAATCCATAACGCCCAACTTGCCTTCACGCAAAGCCTGAGCCAACGCTCGAGGTACTTCAGCTTCTGCTTCAACAACCTTGGCTCGCATCTCTTCAACCGATGCCTTCATTTCTTGTTCCTTCGCCACAGCCATAGCGCGGCGTTCCTCTGCCTTGGCTTGAGCAATACGCTTATCTGCTTCGGCTTGGTCCATCTG
>DOPS01000146.1:0-13547 GCA_003512645.1 Desulfosporosinus sp. | reverse complement strand
ATCTCATTACCAGAAATATAATACAACTATGATACCTAATACAATTCTATACCACCCAAATGCCTTGAAATCGTGCTTCTTAATATAACCTACCAAGAATTTAATTGCCAAGATTGAGACTACAAAAGCAACGATCATCCCTGTGAATAAAATGGTAAGTTCATCATTAGTAAAATTTAAACCAAATTTATAAATTTTTAATAGGCTTGCACCGAACATAACTGGAATAGCCAAAAAAAATGTAAACTCTGCGGCCACCGTTCTCGATGTTCCTATGAGTATTGCTCCGAGAATGGTTGCTCCCGAGCGAGAAGTACCAGGAACCAATGCCAATAATTGAAATAAACCTATCATAATGGCAGTTTGATATGAAATTTGTGATAGGTTATTAATCTTCGGTTTTATTTTTCCGTTTCTACTCTCGATAAGGATAAACAGAATGCCATACAGAATTAGCATTACTGCAACGGTCTGATAGTTATAAAATAGTGCATCAATTTCATCGTCCCACAACAGACCAATGATCGCTGCAGGAACACAAGCAGCAAGGATTTTTAACCACAGCAATATTGTATCATTTCTAATTGTTAGCTTTCTTTTGAGAGAAAATGGAATTAGTTTGTTCCAATACAAAACCACAACTGCCATAATTGCGCCAAGCTGAATAACTACAAAAAACATTTCTTTAAACGCTTCACTCATGTTTAGCTGTAAAAATTCATCGACTAAAATCATATGCCCTGTGCTACTGATAGGTAGCCACTCCGTGATACCCTCAACAACCCCAAGCATAATTGCTTTGATAATCTCACTAAATAACATTGTTTTATCTCTCCCTATTTAACATCTTGTTCTTGAAATAGAGTGCACTTGCTATAACCCCATTATGGCAACCAAAATACGGGTATCGACTTGAATCAGTATTCATCAAACTATCGTAAAATCAATATCAATAGTATTATAAACAAGACACTGTTGATGGCCACAAATATTTTAAAGTTCTTAGCTAATTCTTTATATTTGTCATCAGCGCGCATTGTCTCTTTAAAAAACTCTTCAGAAAGATTCATTAAACTCCGTTCTAATTCACTTTTTAGCTTAGAAGTATCAGTATTGATTTTCTCCATAATTTCATCAAGAACATTATTATTTTTTAACAACTTATAAACTTCTTCACTAATAAACTTTGCAACTTCCTTTTTAGATGGTGCTATTTCCTTTTCATTGGTTGTGAGAGAATTAATAATTTTCATCAGTTCTCTTTTATTTTCTTCTTCGAGTTTATTAATCTTTTCATTAACCTTTACGTCTAGATCAGATAGGTTATTTTCATTTTTAACTTGAATATCTTTCCACTTTTCCTCATAGGCTTGATTCATCTGATTTATGTATAATTCAAATACACCTTTTTTTAACTCAATATCATTAAATAATGTAACTACTTTCTTGTAATAATCATTAAAACTTTCTATAGACTTTGAGGATAGTTCTTTATCGCTAATATATTTCGCATTGAGATGTTTTATTTCTTCATCATAGGCTACTTTTAATTCTTTCATTTGACTTTCAAGAGTATATTTTAAATCTGAAGTTTCATTGACTAACTTTTCATATTCATCGAGACTCTTCTCTAAATGAGTTATGTCTTTTTCTAATCTTTCATCTAATTTAAGCAAATCCAATTTAATTGCTCCTTGCCAATTTATTGTTTAGGGTCTTAATTTTGCTATTAATAAATAGCTTGTAAACAATTTCTTTAGTGGTATCACTTCCTAAGTCTTTAATTAAACAATTGGCAACTTCCAAATTAATAATCAACGCTTCATTCGTTATTAGTATTTCCTCTACTAGTTTTTCGTTAATATCAATAATGTCGTTTAGAACCCCTATAACTGCCTTAGTGTCGTTATTTCTAAAAAATGAAGAAACTAGTTCAAAGGCTTGATTTCTTGCATAGGCATCAGCTTTATCTCTTTTGAGAGTGATCAGACTTCTGAAATAAAGCGCTACCGGATTATCCGTATAATCTTCTAGGTGCTTCATTGCTTTAATCTTGGCACGTTCTTGTTCGTTTTCTTCATACATAATATTAAGCAATTCTTTAGCTTTTGGGTAATCCAACCTATTTGAAGCCATTAGATTATGATAATCAGTAAATAATTTATCGATTCTTAACTCTCTTGTAACCGAAATGGACTTTTCCTTACTTATACCTTCAATATCACAGAATTTACAACCTTCTATACCGTAACTCACAGGGTCTTGAAAATAATCCATCAGAAATTGACGTCTACATTTTGTATCATTGTTAACATACTGCCAAATACTTTCTAACATATTATACTTCTGTCTTTTAATGCTTTGGAGCCTCGTTATTATTCGTTCTATTACGCTTGCCAGGTTCGGATCAATAAAAACGTTTGGATTAACTTCTACTTCAAATTTCACACTACCATCATCAAAATAACTTAACGTATAATAATTTATAATGATTCCTTGCATCTGAAAATAAAACAAGTATGTTTGATATTTGTTAGAGTTGTTTGCTTGAATAGCGAATGTAAACTTTGGCTTGCAATTTGAATTCTGTACCAGAAACTGATAGCAGTTGTTAAGATTAAGAGTCATTTCATTGGCATCCGGATATTTTTCATTAATCAATTTTGCCTGCATCCCATAATCACATTTTATCCCATTTGTATATTTGCATCTCCATCCGTAGACACATTCGGGTTCATAATTATTTATACTAGCTCGGTGCTGGATACAATCCGGTGTTCTTGCTCTTGAAATGATAATTGAGTGAGCATGCTGTCTATCATGTCCTAATCGTCCAGCTTCTTGATAATATGCCTCTAGAGAATTTGAGTAGCACATATGAATAATATACCTAAGGTTGGATTTATCAATTCCCATTCCGAAGCCCTTTGTTGAGACGAGTAACGGAAATTTATCCGTTTTGAACTTATCTTGTATATCGGATCTTTCAATATCACTTAGCTTAGAATGATAGAGATTCGACTCAATCCCACTTAATCTGACTTCATTAAGAATATGTTTTGTTCCATATGACCTGGTAGTCGCACCCCGCGCATTTGCATAGATTGTGAAGATAATACCTGAACCGTCTTTATGAAGTTCATGTATATCTTTCTTTTGCAAAATCATGGGTATGTCTTCTATTAACGCCTTTCTCAAATTGAACTCTTTGCCACTTTCAATAGGTAGATTAATAACTTGAAAGCTAATTTCATTACGAGCTAAGGATTTTGAACATATTACATTGGCCTCATTTATCCTAAACGTTTTCAGGATATCTTCTTTGACTTTTGGAGATACTGTGGCAGTTACTGCAATAATATTTGCAGAGCCAAGCGTTGTAACTACATCTATAAGTTTTAAATATGATGGTCTGAAATCATGTCCCCATTCGGATGAACAATGTGCTTCATCAATAATATAATAATCAAGGCTAATGTTCTTTAATTCCTCTTGTAATTCTAGTTGAAAGTCTCTCATTTGGAGTCTTTCTGCTAATACATATAAGACCTTCAAACTACCTGCCTTAAATCTGCTTAACGTTTGTCGCCTTTCGGCAACCGATTCTGAACCATCAATATAATCCACATACTCAAATCCAATAGTCTTGAGATTTGAAATCTGGTCTTTGATTAAAGATTTTAAGGGTGAAACAATTAACGACACTCCGTTCCCTAGCAGGGCTGGCAACAGATAGCAAAGGGTTTTTCCAGCGCCAGTAGGAAGTATTCCTAAAATATCCTTACCCATTAGAGCACCTTTTACTAATTCGTACTGACCTTCTCTAAACTCATCAAATCCCCATAATCTCTTTAATAGATATGTCAAGTTCTTCTGGTTTACATTATTAAATATGGACTTACTTCTATCTGAATTTGAATAATACTTATAAACTTGTGAATTGGATAAACACACTATTTTTAAACCATTAGATTTCTCGATAGTTATATTTTTAAATTCGAGTAAGTCTCCAAATTTAAAATGCCCTAACTCAATGTCTTTCCCCACAATGAGGCCTTGGTTCCCATGACCATCACAAAACTTATAGGTATTATTGATTCTATCACCAACAACATTCACTTTAACGATATTACCTGAGCCTAAATTCAAAGTAGATAAGTCTGTGCATATATCCCCAAGACAACTATTAGATAAAATACTAAATCCCCATTTTAATCTGTTCTTGTAAAAATCATCAATATATTCAGGTTCATGTTTTTCCGCATAGAGACGATCAATATAACTAATTAAATCACCCTTTGAACTATTAGACGTATGAAAAACCCAACATTGATCACAACGTCCACAACTACCACATGATGCTATACTTTTTAAGTTTGTTATATGATGGACTTCATGCTTCAAGCGGTTTAGCGACTTGATAGCCGATTCGCTTGCGGGTTCAATAAGAATTATATCTCCATTCGTTGTGAGATTATTCGACGTTTGAATGAGTAGATGTTTTATGCTTTTATAATTTAGCTCAGAAGTGATATTTGATAATACGACTAGATCATACTTCCCGGTTATGATTTGATCAGTTATAGCTGCTTGCTTGGGGGAATTAATTGTAATATTTTTAAGATCCGCGATATTGGTTAATCTACTTGAAAAATAACTAACATTTTCTGCATAGACCTTTATATTGTCCTCGGACCTCTCCATCGAATTGATCTCTACTTTATCAAAAAAGCTTTCTTCACCATGGAGCTTACATAGATTATCGAGCAAGGTTATTAAATCAAGTAAGGCAAAAGTTGTAGTGCCTACCCCACTTCCGATATCAAGGACTCGCAGTTCTCTGGACATTCTTTTTCTTCTCAGCAATTGAAGTAGCACAAGCTGAACCATGGGAATATTTAACAACATATAATGCATTGAATAAAAGTATGGAATATCACCAACATACGACTCTTTTCTATTACGATTTCTTAAAGATTCGTAGCAATTTAAAAAAAGCTCCTTTTGTTCAGCCCATTCACTTCCATATTTATTAATTAATACATCTTTAATAGAATCTTCAATTATTTTTGATTGTGTAAACCTGCTACCAGGCGCAATGATATTCACTGCTGTATCTAATATCTTGTAATAGTTATTCATACTAACTCTCCTACTAAGATGATTTGTTAATCTAAGGGCCCTTGTGCCACATTTATAGCTCTAATCTTCTTCAATCTAATCATTGTTGTTACTTCTATATTTTTCAACTAATACCTGCCAATTTCTTTTTAATTTACATCGCAATAAACGGGAATGTAAATTATATAACAGCGATATCATATTAATCATCAAACGGAGGTTTGATTTTCTTTTAAAGGATATACAAACGCAAAGAACAGCCCTCTATGCCTTCAATGGCAGGAGAACTGTTCTTTGCATGTTAAGATTATCTGATGTAGGTAATGAGGTTGGGCTTTCTGACGGGTACATTGACAACTGAGTCCTGCTTATATCCTAGCACAGCCGAATAATAAGGCTTGTAGCCCTCGGGTATTTTCAGTTCTTTGCTCAATTCAGGACCTAGTGGTGAATAAAACGCAAATATGACAAAGTAAATCCAGCACGACCCCAGCCCGATCGACTCTGCGGCTAAGAGCAAGTTCTGAGTTGCGGCAGCGCAATCCGCTTCGAGAGGTATAGGGGCCTGCTTGCCAGAGACTATGATCAGTGTCGGTGCACCGTATAAACAATTGTACTGCTCATTATTCGCCATTTCCTCTAAACCTTCAATATCCAGTTGTTTAGCGCCTTCTTTAGCAGCAAGATTCAGCCTGTCCAGCAGTTCCTTGTTTTGAATTACAGTAAAATGCCACGCTTGATCCCCGGCGTTAGGTGCATACAGCCCCGCTTCCAGTACCGCTTGTAATTCTTCTTCCTTGATCTGTTCATCTCTAAAACTTCTGATACTCCTGCGCTGCTTAAGGGTTCTTAAGGTCTCATTGATAATCATGAAAATCACCCTTTCTTTTAGATATATTTTGAGCTATTTTGTAACTTGTTCATATCCTTTTTCAGCCCATAGATTAATATTTCTTATTTTATAGAACTTTCTTATGTCTCAAATCAAAAAATCTATTAAATCCCAATTTGTATACATGATACAATAAAGTAGGAATCCCAAAAGCTAAAAAAGAATGGCTTACGAAGTAGCCATAGTTTAGGCTCTTGTATTTACTTTGTTATGCATACCCCGTTTTCACTTGGATTAAGGTTATACCAAAACACGATCCGCCCGTCTGCCAAAACGCCGAGGATATGAGTTTTGGCGGCTTTGACAGAGATAACTTTCGGCTCGGTCAGTAATGTATTATGATTCAGGCGGTTAAGGTAAAACATATCCTTAGCGTTGTCACTATCATCCCGCTTGTAGGTTATAAAGGTGGCATAGTTTTGGCCGACATACCAAGAGTCTGGCATCCTGATATCACCTGTGTCGCCGGGATACTTAAGACTAAGCTCCTTAACCCTCCCTGTCCAAAAATCTAAAAAGAGTAGCTTAGACTCAGCCATTTGTGTTAATTTATTATAGAGATAGGTATTTACCTCCAGGAGACCAGTATCATACCTGATGAGGCCTGTTGAAGAGCATTCTGATGCGATATTATGAACTTCTACAGTCCCACTTTCCAGATTGCACAATGTATAACCCATGGCACCTTCATAACCAGTCATAGTGGTTATAACCTTTTGCTCATCGGCTACAAACCGAGGGTCCCTGTGAAAGGAATTCTCCAGCAATTCACTGCCTGTAATAGGTACTGTTGGGGAAAGCAGTTTTTCAGTATTATCAGTAGAGTTAAATAGCTTGACACCTGTTTCATCGGTATAAACATATTTTAATCTATCACTCGATACGTCGTAACCCCCAAAAAACACATCAGGATTACCTTGGGCATTGTAATGAGGTTCCCGATTTATTTTCTCAGTGATTGTTATTGGTAATAAAGACATTTTCGATTGCTCAAGGGTTTTATCAATAGCTATTATTCTATCTTTAAGCCGGATCACAATACTTTCTCCTATCAGACTTACATCCGTTGGCGTAAAATTCCCGCTTACATCAAGTTTCTTTTCCACGTTCATAGTCTCAGGCTTGACAAGCATTAGGGAAGCATTTCCCCTTTTTTGATTGGGAGTATAGGCAAGAATCAATTTGCCGTCAACCTCACCCAACATTGAAAGCTCTTCCATATTACCTGCAAAGCCTTTAATTTGAGCGAAGTATTGATAATCACCCGTTAAGACAACGAGATGGTTATTAACATAATCCAACCTGCCACTTACAAAGTATAGGCTGCCATCTTCATTCTGTTTTAAGTTGTAAGATTTGGTCAACTCGATGCGACCGCTCTGAGGTGGTCCAGAATGTACTAAAATGGCGGTAACTGTGCCATCGCTGCTTCTTGTAACTTTATCTAGGTGATCTCCCCACGAGTTGACTGCATTATAGGATGGGCGAGTTCGTGGAGTGCCAAAGTCAAAAATGAATGCACGTTTTTGCTGGTCATAGGAACCAGCCTCAAGATTGGATACATCAAGGCTGGTCAAATTAAAATAACGCTCGGCATATTCAAGAACTGTATCCAAGGGAAAAAGCCGGTTAGTACTGTCTGTGTCAGCAAGGACCAAGCTTTCCTTGCCGTGTTCCGCAACATACTTAAACCAGCAGTACATCGCCACATCAAGCGGATCTATATCCTGGGCGGTGTTAAACTCATGGGTGTTCCCTAAAGTAGCAATTGAATCATAAAAGTATTCCTGCCAGAGCTTTTCCAACTCAACCGGATCAGTTATTTCTTCGTATTTCAGGGCTGCCTCCTGCATCATTTTTTCAGGAGCTTGCCCGGGCGAACCCTGGGTGCTCTTTTGGCATCCGGCCACAAGGGCCAGCAAGAGAACAACTACGATAAGGGTTATAGCTTTTTTCATTTTTATAGAACAACTCCTGCTTAACCTTCTACTTTCTATCTGACATAAGATTTGGTTGACTACTAGAATTCAACATTTTACCTATATATTCCTGCAATAGTTATAAATGTTAGTGATAATTCATATTACAAATAATAAAGCTGACTCTACACAATCCAGTAAAGTCAGCTTTATACATATAACTAACAAGTTTGGCTGGCCAAATTCACATTTGGCATCAGTACAACACTCTAAGCTTCTATTTTATTTCTTTTACCCTGCCAACAATACCACTTTCAAGCATGACCTTGATGCCATGGGGGTGGTTCGGGGAATTGGTGAGCAGTCTTTTAACGACACCTTCTGTAAGCTTACCGCTCTGTTGATCTTGTTTTTGTACGATCATTACAATCGAACCGATTTTGACCGCACTTCTTTTCGTTCCATCCATCATTTTGATCCTTTCCTTAGCCTAACGATCCGCCTTACTGACTTTTCTGAGTCGGCCCTTAATTGGTTTTTGTTGAAGCTCGCGGGACACCAGCTCCCCTTTGTGATTTAAAATTTCTACATAGGTCGAAATATCGAGGATGTTAATAATACCTATATCCGCCGCTGTTATACCCTCAATACTACAGAGGGTGCCAACTATATCAACCGCCCTCATTTTCGTTTTCTTGCCCGCATTGATATGCAATTTCATAATGCCTTCGCTAAGCTTGGCACCTTTGTTTTCTTTGAATTCAGGCGTTGCGTTTATCTTCTCAGTAAATCCTTCTTCAGCTTTTAGAACGGCTTCTTGATCAGGCCTTACACCGAGTGGGATTTCGTTTCCGATAAACCGATGAATATCCTCAAGCAACCTATTGTCTGAAGGTGTGACAAAGGTTATGGCTTTACCCATGTAGTCAATGCGTCCTGTTCTGCCTATCCTATGAACATAGCCTTCACAGTTATTTGATACGTCAAAATTGATCACAAGACCAATTTGGTCGATGTCGATACCCCGGGCTGCTACATCGGTTGCTACCAAATATCTAAAATTTCCGCGCTTAAAATGTTCCATGACCCTGAGACGATCCCTTTGCTCCATGCCACCATGTATCTTATTACAAGTAAAACCTTGATAGTCTAGTTCTTCATAAACTTCATCTACTTTGAGCTGAGTATTGCAAAATATCATACAGCTGTCAGGGTTCTCAACTATCACTAAGTCTTTAAGAAGTTGTAGCTTCTGGTTTTCGCTGACCTCGAATCGAGTTTGAAAAATCCTACCTGCCACTGGATCTTGTTCTTCAATGGCCACATCCATTGGATTATTCATGTAATGGCTACATAACGCACTGATATCTGAAGGCATTGTAGCCGACAAAACAATAGTCACTCGATCTTTAGGAAGTGCTTCTAGAATCCTTTCAACTTGTTCAACAAAACCCATTCTTAACATTTCGTCCGCTTCATCGATGACTAAATACTTAATTTTAGAAGGATCAAAAGTCCCTCTATCCAGATGGTCAAAAATCCGACCCGGTGTTCCAACCACCACATGCGTTTTTTGCTTCAATTCTTTTTCTTGAATGTAAAAAGGAGACTTTCCATAGAGCGCAGAGACTTTAAGCCTCTTAAATCTGCCAATATGAAAGAAATCTTCCTTTATCTGAATAGCGAGCTCTCTTGTCGGTGTAATCACTAAGGCCTGAGGTATGTTTTCATCCCAATCCACTAATTGGCAAATTGGAATGGCAAATGCTGCCGTCTTGCCACTTCCGGTCTGGGATTTTACGATGATGTCTTTTTGGTCTAGGATTGCTGGAATGACCTGCTCCTGGACTTTAGTGGGCGTTTTAAAGTTGAGTAATTGGATGGCTTTCAAGAGCCCCTCACTTAATGAATAATCTTGAAAACTAGCTGTGTTCATTTTTTCTCTCTTTCATAATGGGTTTGTACACAACGTTGATGCACATTTTACCACTTCTCTCCAAAAAACACTAATTACAATGACTTTACGGGCTTTCCTTCGGTAAAGGATAGCCCGCGCTCTCTATGTTTTATAGTTCCTATCACAATACCTATCGAAGTGAGAATAATTGCAATAACGTGGATCCAAGTAATCTTCTCATCTAAAAAAAATACTCCACCAACCATACTTGCAAAGGGCATCCCGTTCAAAAACATCGCAGTTCTGTTGGCACCCAAATGCTTAATACCGTGATTCCATCCCAATGTACCCAATGAAGTAGCTCCCCAGGCTGATAATAACAATACTAGCCAAGCTGTTAGCGAAAAATGAATCTGCCCATACGCGGAAGGCCCAAAAGTGGCTTAAGTACTTATATTTAATAATATTCCCCCTATTACGGTGGAATAGCCAGTGACTACTAAAGTTGGGATCGTAGTTTCCAACAACTTTTTTGTGAGCAACCCCCCAATTACATGAGTCAACATTGCTAGAAACATAATGGCATCTCCTAAGCCAGATAAACCGATAGAACTGTTAGGCAATTTCGAGACTACAACCAGAACTACGCCTGAAAGTCCGAACAAAATTCCGATCCCTAAATATTTAGTGAATTTTTCGCCGACAAATATTGATGCCAGCAGAGCAGTAGTCAGCGGATTTAAGGCTAAAATGAGGGATGCATTTGTGGCGGTTGTTGTAACAAGTCCATACCCTAAAAGCAACTGATGAAAGCAAATAGAGCTTAACCCTATAAAAAAGAGAAGCCCCCACTGCTTTTTATTTGGATTATAGAATCCGTACTTTTTCCAAACGAATAAGAGTAATAAACTTCCGGCCAGTGGCATTCGGATCGTAGCTACCAGCATCGGCGACATATGAAGTGTGAGATATTTCACCATAACAACATTAAGACCCCATGAAATTACGACTAAAGCTAAGATCAGATAAATGGTTTTTTCTACCTTTGCCAATGATATGCGCTCCATTCTTTAAGTAGATTCGAAGTACACCTTCTGTCCAAATCCTATTGAACCATCTTCTCTTCTTCGACATCTTCTTAAAGAAGCCAATGAGACCATTCCAATGCCAGTGACGGCATCTATAATATCAAGTTCAAAACTCATTAATAGAAATATTATGTATTGAGCTTATTATATCATACCTAAATGACAACGGTCATAGAGTATCGTTTTAAGCAGGTCATTAGCTGACCTGCTTAGTTTATGGTTCATTACAAATAGGAAGAAATTATTTACCCAGGTACTGCGCCACAGCAGCGGCTGTTTGATATTTATCTTTTCCACTCAGCAGTACTTCGTTCGGATGTTTAGTCGTCGGTCCACCAACTACGATCAACTTTTGAGAACTCATGGCCTCGGCGGGAACTGAGAGATCTTCTGGCCGTACGAATATAGCACAGTTACCATTCTTCACCGATACATCTGCTCCGGCCCAATAATCTTCTTTCGTATACAACAGAACAGCTACTTGTAACACGTCATTTCCCCCTTGCAAATCCTTAAATAGTCGATCCCAAGGAAATCCTGTTCCTGGACACCTTGATCTATTGACTGAGTCAATCCGATAATGTCCGATGATATTATCACGACTCACTGGTATATCTATTGTCCCAATTAGCCACCGATGCAAAGCAAGTGTGGCCTGGTACTGCGCTTCAGGCATTATATCTCCGCTTTCTCCTTCATGTTCAATGCTTATTGTGTAATAATTCGGGTTAACTCCTGGAATAAGCAAAGGCCAATTTGGTTTATTTACGTTGCCATTTGCCCATGCAATATTTCCAATCTTTACATACTGATGGATTTCACCGTTCTTACCTATTCCGAAATGTGAACTAACTTTACTTGCTGGATAGGCAAACCATGCGTCAGTACCTATTAGGGTTCCGCTCATAATGTGGTTTACAATCGCGATTATTTTATAATCCTTTGGGCTACTGAAGTTTGGCGATCCGATCCAAATGATGTTTGGTTTATCCATTTCTACGCTCCTTTTCTAGTTATAATACGTATACAGATATAAGAATGCCACTATTAAACAGAGCTACAGCTAACTCTACGCTCACTCCAGAAATGATTAGTAAACCCTTAAAATCCCACTTTATAAGCTAGTAGCATAAAGACTTATTTTTACTCTATATGCCAAAGTAACACCCTCGTTCCACTGTGATCGAAGGGTGTTACTTACAGTTGCTATACATTCTGTTGCTTCAGAGAATTATCGGCTACGTTACAAGGATACGCGAAATGCAGAAAAAGCAGGGGGAGATTTTAAAGCGACGCAAATAGGTAATCCTATTCACGTCGCTTTCTCGATGGTGAGATTTTGAGTGTTGAAACTTTTCTTGAATTCTATTTAGTGGAGTACTTGTTTATTACTTGATCCTGAAACTCCTCTAAACTTAAGCCCACATGATCTATAAATGAATTTTCAAAAAGTGTTTGATAACTAGTCGATAAATCTTGTTCTTTTGGAATCCCTGCTAGAATATCAGTTACTACCTTCTCACCTTTTAATTTTATCAATTCGTAAATAACCATGAAGGATTCATTATAAGCAATATCACTAGCCGTTTCTGATTCAGTATATTGATCCCATTCAACCTGACTTATTAAATCCTGTAAAGGGATTGCCGAATCCTTCAAGTCCGGAAAATCAAATTCTGCATCTGTGATATATCCTTCAGATTCATGATATACTGCTAGTCCCTCGTCAAGCCATCTTGGAATTTCAGGATTCAATTTATTTTCCATCAAAAACGCTCGAATATAATAATGGGTGTATTCATGTTCAAGAGTATTTAAAATTTCCTCTTCGTAATTCATATTTATTAAATCCAGGTCCAGTGTGGAAGTCTTAAAAATTTCCGCACTGACTTTCGTATTTGCCATATGAATTCTTTTGTTAGTATATAAACCTAAAATTCTTTGAGTTTCATCGATATCGTTATTGGTTCGATATTGGTTTAAATCATCGTAAAGTACGATGTCAATAGGAAAAGGTTCTACTACGGCAAACATCTTGCTCAACTGTGTTTCAATGTCGGGAATAGCTCTTACTAATTTGTCTGCCAAGTCTTTATCTTCGTTGGAATAATAAACCGTTAAACGATTATTAGGGCTAATACTATCAAGGGTCTTAATATACTCGCCCCTCAATTTATTCGAAGAAAGTCTCCTGCCGATATCTTTGACAAATTCTATTTTTTCGGAATTAGTCACAGTGTTTTTATCATATTCGCTCACTAACATCTCGGCCATGGCAGACTGACCTACACCCAATAATATGAAACTTATTAAGCATGACGTAAAGATAGCGCTTCGAAAAATCAATGACCATCTACCATGAATTCCAAGAATCTTAATTTTTCCTTTAATAAAACCTATCACAAAAATAGATAATAGCGGTATGCAAAGCATAATTGTTATAACGAGTATAGTTTCGAGATCTTTTTCAATAGGCACATAGAAAAACATGATTAATCCGGCTATCACAGAAAATCCAATGACCCAAGAAAAATAGATTAATAATGATTTCAAAAATTTAAACAATATAATAGTTGCGCGAATATAAGAATTCGCTCCTCCTTTTAATTAAATAGACTCTCGGCATTCGC
>DOPS01000147.1:3851-19934 GCA_003512645.1 Desulfosporosinus sp. | reverse complement strand
TATGAAGCGCACAACGTGCGCACTAAAGGAGAGCTGAAAAGTGAACAATATCACCGTGCGATTGCCAGCCTCAATCGCCCACCTTGCCGGCGATAACAAACTGGTTGAATGTTCAGCCTATAGTATTGCTGAATGTATACAGGACTTAGACGTAAGGTTTGCGGGACTTAAAGATGTATTGTGTGATTTGGATGGTAATATATCAGATTTATTTTTTATTTTTGTTAATTGGGAAAATATAACTAATTTGCGGGGGGTTAAGACTCCCTTACAAGATGGTGATGAACTGACAATTATACCGGCGACAGCAGGTGGTTAATAAGGATTTATAACAACGAAAGGGGAATTCATAATGTTGGAGTATTTTCAACAAATACTTCCGCTACTTCACGCTACAGCATTTGGCAAAGGAACGGCTGGGTTATTTGACCGGGAAAAATATCTTTCTATAATACAAGGAACAAAAATTGCGATTCCAGTTAAAGCTGGTGACTTATTAGCTCCTGAAAGTAGTTCATATCAAGTAATTCAATCCGGAAAACCGATTATCGGAGAGGTTGTATCCCAAATTATGGATGTTCCTTATTTTGTGGCTGTCTTTCCTATTATTAGGGACGATGTGATTATTGGGGGAATGATAGTTGCAGTTCCAACGGAAATGAACCAGATTAGTAAAGAATTAAAGGATACTTCCAGCACTTTGACTATTTCTTTGGAACAAATTTCGAGCGTAATTCAAAACATAGCCGCCTCGGCCCAAATTCTAGCTAACGCCGGACAAACAATAACCCAATCTTCGCAAAATGTTCATCGCAAAGCTGAGGAAACAGAGAAGGTTGTTCACTATATTAATTCAGTGGCTACTAACACCAAACTTTTAGGACTAAATGCCTCAATTGAAGCAGCTCGGGCAGGGGAAAGCGGACGTGGTTTTGGTGTTGTTGCCCATGAAATTCAAAGGATGGCGGTTTCCAGTGCAGGTTCGGCCAAGGAAATCCGTACAATTCTTCTAGAAATTCGCAATTTAATTGGTGACATGGCCGATGATTTAGCTAAATTTAGCGGTCATACTCAAGAAGTAGCGGCCTCGATTGAGGAAATTGGAGCTTCGATTTCCTCTCTACTGGATGTTTCCCAACATCTTAACGATTTGGCTGCGAAACTGTAGCCGCAATTGGAGGTGCATTATGATTGTTGATCAGCCAGACTCCCATTATATATTTGTATTTTCCAAGAAATATGTCTACAGCGGTATTAACTATATCAAATACAAAAATAAACCATTAACTAATAAAGAATATTTGCAGTATTGGGGCAAATGGTTAGTCTTAGGGAAAAGGGAAGAACTAGAGGAACTCGCTAATAGGCTTGATCCTTATGTTGAGCGGGAGCAGATTCCTTGCATCAAGTTTGACCGGGCGGTGCAGAAGGAGTTTGAGGAGATGTTACTAAGAGAATGCGTGATGTGCATTTACTGTGATGAGCGGCAGCGTGAAGACGTTTGGAAAATCCTTGCGCAAGAAGGAGTAACAAGCAAAGCATGGCAATACGAAAAAAATACCATGGAGGCATGGCTCCCTGGAGGTCGTTTGCTTGAACGCTGGATTAAAGCAAGAGGGTTAACGGAAAGTGATGCAGAGTGGGTGAGGGAGGACGCTGAGCGATATTTCGCCCAATTTGAAGATGAAGATGCCATCTTTTCCGGAGTAATCCAATAGCCCTCGTGATGGCTTATTGTGGTCAGGCAGTAGGTTTGATTGTTGCTGAAAATCGTGTGGGAGGAAAAACAGTCGGGGGGGGATTATGAACCTTGAAGAATTACAAAGTTAGAGTTTTTAGAGTTTGATGAACTTAATATCATTCTTCAACAAATGTCACACCAAGAATTGGATGAACTTCAAGCTTGTGTTATAAGAAGAATGAAGGAAATACAGGAAGATATGTTATTCAACACCAATTTTTCTTAATTATACTAGCGGAGCAGTCCAAGGATTCGATTAATGATATTCCTTCCGTAAGTACAGTTGTAGATTCCTTTATTATAGGCGCATGAGAAATCGGCGAAAGATTGATCGACATGGGTCTATTAAAACCATCATAAAAAAATTTTGGGGGCAGGGAATTAGTTAAAAAAGGGGAGATAAAACGTGAACAATATCATCGTGCGACTGCCAACCTCAATCGCCCACCTTACCGGCGATAACAAAGTGGTCGAATGTGCGGCTCACAGTATTGTCGAATGTATACAGGACTTAGACGTAAGGTTTACGGGACTCAAAGATATATTGTGTGATTTGGATGGTAATGTATCAGATCTTTTCTTTGTTTTTCTTAACGGCGAAAACAGAGCCTATTTGCAGGGCCTGAAGACTACCTTACAAGCTGGTGATGAACTGACTATTATACCGGCGGCAGCCGGTGGTTAATTTATAGGGTGTTGTCATGAATTGATGTGCGAGTAACTGTAGAAAATTGTACATGAACCAAGCCTTAGTGCAATGGGCGAGGAGAAAGTACAAATTGGAGGTAGTTATGGTAAAAATGGGGGTTGAACTAAGCGAGGAAGAACTCGAAAGATATCAAAGACAGATAATTTTACCTGAAGTTGGGATAAAAGGACAACAAAAAATAAAGGCTGCCAAGGTTCTTCTTGTAGGGGCTGGAGGATTGGGTTCTCCAGTCGGTTTCTATCTAGCGGCTGCCGGTATTGGTAAAATCGGAATTGTGGACAGTGATGCAATAGATCTGAGCAACCTGAATCGTCAGGTTCTACATCGGAACGGAGATCTCGGGCGGGCTAAGGCAGAATCTGCTCGGCTAGCCCTCAAGAATTTGAACCAGGATATAGAAGTGCTTGCATATCCGATGAGATTAACTCAACAAAACGCCGAAAAGACAGTAATGGATTACGACATGGTCGTCGATTGTAGCGATAATTTCCCGGCCCGTTTCCTGATGAACCAGGTGTGTGTACACTCTGGTAAACCTTTCTTTTACGGCGCGGTATCTGGTTTTGAAGGGCAAATGATGACTATAATTCCAGGATTAACTCCGTGTTACAATTGCCTCTTCCCTAATATGTCAACCTCACCTGATAAACCTATCCCTGTTATTGGTGTGGTACCGGGTGTAATTGGTATGATTCAGGCTACCCAAGTACTTAAGTACATTCTTGGTCAGGGGGATTTGCTGGTTGGGAAGTTATCGCTCTATAACGCGCTCAAGCTTGACCTTCTTAAAGTGGACGTAAAAAGAAGCCTCCTGTGCCCAGTCTGTAGTGTGGTGGATACATCATGGTGTGAGCCAACGCCTTGATTATGTCTCATTACGGGACAATTTTTAAGAATAAGGCACTAGATACATTGATCAGAGCATGTTCAGAGCGAAGTGTTTTAGGTTAGGATAGTTGTTCTTCGCAACGAGTGTTCGTTTGTAGTACAATTTTTGGCAAGCCCTAAATATTGGGCTACGGGCAAATTGGCATAGAACTTGCGATTGGAATGAGGATGCGTTCGAAATATTCGCAATTATTAGATAAAAATATCTGCGGAAGAATCCGAGGACGTACGGGCGATGATGCAAGGAGGGGATGGTAAGCGAAATAGGGCAATCGAGGAGAAACGTGAGAATTTTACTGCGCATACGATGGAAAAGAGAACATAAGAGCTCACGAAGAGGAGGAATATCAATGTTAAAAAAATATACTAAATTAATTGTAGTCTGGACAGTTTTAATAGTTCTAAGTCTAGCAGGTTGCGGGGGGCAAGGAGGAAATACTTCAGAGAATGACCAAGCTCAAAAAAAAGTGATTCGTTTAAGTCATGCCTTACCGGAAAATCACTATATTTCTGCCCAAATGCGGGCTTGGGCGGAGCTGGTGATGGAGAAATCCAAGGGCCGGGTGGAAGTTCAGGTCTATCCAACCGGGCAACTGTATAAAGACGCTGATGTCTTAGAAGCGGTACAAACGGGTGCGATTGAGGCCGGGCATGCCTATGATTTTAATTTGGCTAAATCGGTCCCTGAAGCGCGGGTTTTTGCGGCGCCATTCCTTTTTGAAGGAAAAGTGACTGAGATAACTCAAAAAGTTTTAACCAGTTCAATCCGCAGTCGTTTAGAGACTGAGATGGAAAAACAGGGAATGAAAGGGATTTTATTTCTTCCTTGGTCAATGGAAGAAGGCGGGGTGATCACAAGTAAACAAGTTAAGACTCCGGCCGATGCTAAAGGGCTAACCTTACGGGCTACAGGTCCTGATACCGCAGCGATTTACCAACAGTGGGGAAGTAATATATCTTATCTCAACGGTTCTGAATTGTACACGGGTTTACAGCGCGGAGTAATTCAAGGCTCCGAAGGAACGGTGACCACTTCGGTCGAACGGAAACTCTATGAGGTTGCTCCTAACTTCACAATTTTGCCCTATAGCGCACGGGTATCAATGATTATAATGAATAAGAAATTTTACGATAAGTTGCAACCGGAACTTCAGAAGGCTATTAGTGAGGCTACTAAAGAAGTCGAAGACAAGACTGTGGCAGCCGCTAAGACTAATTTAGAGGCTGTCTTAAAGGCTGGTGCCGAAAAAGGCGTTAAGATTTACACCCCAACTCCAGAAGAACTTAAGCAATTTATTGGGGATAGAGATAAGCTTTGGCAGTCACTTTATAAAGATTACCCACAGATCTTAGCTGATATTAAGGAAATTCAAGCAATTAAATCCCAATTGAAATAGTAATAGTTGGAATAGAAATTGCCTCTCCTGTCATAGGGAGAGGCAACATACAAACGCTTTGAAATTGGGGGTTTGTTTATGGACTTGATAAGAAAGGTGTCGGCCGCAGCCCACACCCTAGCTGGCATAATTCTTGGAGTGATGTTCCTATCGATGGTAGCCAATATCATTGCTCGGAAACTTGGAGTTTCCATGATATGGGTTGAAGAGTTGAGCGGTTATGGGGCGGTTTGGGCGACTTATCTGGGGATAGCTTTTGCCCTTAGGGAGGAGAGACACGTACGTGTTGATATTCTAACCAGAAAACTACCACCGAGAGGACAAGAGCTGATGCGTTTCTTAGGTGATCTGGTTTGCGTGGTTTTTAGCGCCTTGATTACATGGAAAGGGTTTTATTTGATTTGGTCCTCCTACATTTCGGGACGGCATACCCCTTTTTTGGAAATACCAATCTACCTGTTGCAAATTGTTTTGCCGGTGGGTATGATTCTTTTCGGTCTTGAAGCGTTGATGGATGCAGTTAGATATCTAAACGGAAAGGAGAATGCTCTATGACCAGTCTTATACTGCTAGCGGTTATCCTCCTGATTGTGCTGCTATTTATAGGAACGCCCGTGCCTGTGGCCTTAGGTTTCGCAGGTTTAATTGGTCTCTATGCTCTTAGCGGAGAAGGAGCGCTTGTAGTCGCTGCCAAGGTAATGTTTGATACCGTCAATGACTTTATTTTTCTGGCTATACCCTTGTTTATCTTAATGGGGACTATCTTGGGCAGGGGAAGGATAGGAGAAAAGCTATATTACCTGTTTGACGTTTTTCTACGCCAAATTCCCGGCGGCGTAGGCATTGCCACGATTTTGACCTGTGCATTTTTAGCGGCTATGATTGGAACGAGCGTGGCTATTGCGGCTATGGTAGGTTCCTTCGCAATTTCTAATCTGATGAAATATGGTTACAGTTTCCCTTTGTCTTTGGGTATATGTGTGGCTGGGGGGGCCTTGGGCATCCTGATTCCACCCAGTGTACCTATGATAGTGTATGGCGCTTTCACCCAGGAATCTACGGGCAGCTTATTCATGGCTGGCGTGGTCCCAGGCATGCTGGCGGTTATTCTTTTCTCAATTTATGTGGCTTGGGAATATCTTCGTTCCCCAGATAAACAAAAAGTTGTTGCAGCTACCTGGAGTGAAAGATGGGTTGCCTTTAAAGAAGGTATCTGGGCTTTAATTATCCCCATCGGGGTCATTGTACCTATGTATACAGGGTTGGCGACCGTCACGGAAATAGCGGCCTTAGGCGTTCTATGGTCTTTTTTAATTGGTATTTTCATTTATCGCACAATAAAGATTAAAGATATTATCCCGATCTTGAGGGAAGCAATAAATAATTCCGTCATGGTTATGTTCATAATTTGTGGGGCAATTGTTTTTGGCAATGCTGTAACTCAATTTGGCTTAGGAAGAGCTATAAGCAGCTTTTTTGTAAGCAATGGTTTTCCTCCGGTGACTTTTCTTCTTATCACCATGGTTGTTATGTTTATAATGGGGATGTTTCTTGAAGGTGCCTCGATTATGATGATCATAATACCCATACTTTTACCTACTTTGATAGGCTACAAAATGGATCTCATTTGGTATGCAGTCTTGATGGTAATTAATATCGAGGTAGGCCTCTTAAGTCCTCCTGTAGGACTCAATCTTTACGCGATTGATAGTGTTGCTAAAGGTTTAGGATTTCCCAGCACACTTGGTGCGGTAATCCGTGGAAGTTGGCCGTTTATGGCGATTTACGTTCTTGTCCTGATTATTGTGGGATTTGTGCCGTCTCTAGCACTTTGGTTGCCGTCACATATGCTGAAATAAAGCAATTGGAGGTACACAGTGATCGTTGTTCAGCTAGGCTCCCATTATATATTTGTATTTTGAAATATGTCTACAGAGGCTTGAACTATATCAAATACAAAAACAGCAAAGCCTGGCAATACGAACAAAAGACGATGGAGGCATGGCTTCCCTGTGGACGTTTGCTTGAGCGCTGGATTGCTGCGAGAGGGCTAACGGATGCTGCTAAGGTAGTTTTTTTCATTAATAACTTACGGGAATAATTAACAATGCTGATTATGGGGGTAAAACATTGAAAAATTTCAATCGATCTATTTATATTGGAATTTACGGCAGTCTATTGGTGCCTATGATCACATGGTTTTTATGCCAGATATATTTCGGGTATATCAGTATCCAGGAATTCCTGCAAATACTTATTCCGCCTAAATTATGGATGGTATACGTTTTTGTGGTTGTCTTGATGGTTTACCTGTACATGAACAAAAAGCTGAAAAGTATTGATGACTACTTAAAGAATCCAAGTATTGTTGCGCTGCAGGAAGTTCAAAAAGATATAACTCGCATCTCAAAATTCATCATGCTCATCCTGTTCCTATTCCTTGCCTTCGGGCCCAGTACCGTTATTTTGTTCGAACCCTCTTATACGAAAATGGAGTATCTTTTATCTGAGCTTGTTGTCATCGCCCTTGTTTTTGTGTTTGCAGTTCCTTGGTTAGCCTATACACTTATGCAGATTGACAAGTTGACAGCGACCATTCCCTTGGCAGAAGGCAAGGCGTTTTTTTCCATGAAGGTAAAACTGGTACTCAACGTGGTTACTACTGCATTTGGTACTGCACTCTTTCTCATCGTTTTAAATATTAGTTTATCGCTTCCTGTTTTCAGTTTAGAGGATTTAAAACATTTACAAAGCACTATCATACAAAAAAATTCTGTGATCGCAATATTGTGTCTGGCTGCCATTTTTATTAATCTATATATGCTGATCAAACAGCTTGTCGTTCCTATACACGAGGTGAATGAAGCATTAAAGGACATATCCCAGGGGGAAGGGGATCTTACAAAAAGACTTGCTACGGTTTCAAGGGATGATATTGGGAAACTTGTAGCTCGTTTCAATGTGTTTGTTGATAAGACGCATACTATGGTTAAGCTGGTAAAAGACAATACGGACAAGGTTGTCAATTCTACACTTCAACTGACGGATATTAATAAAAGCAACTATGAATCTTCCCAAGAAGTCGTGAAAGCCATTGACGAAGTGGCTAGGGGGGCTTCTGTGCAAGCTACGGACCTGTCAAACATCAATTTGACGTTCACTACTTTCGGACAAGAATTGGAGAACACATCAAAACAGATGGGTGTGATTGCAGCCAAGGCCCAAGTTACGGCTGTAAGTGCCAGTAAAGACAGCAAGAGGTTAACAGAACTCATTGGTTCTATCTATAAAATCGGCAATTCCTTTAACGAAATCGGGGAAAAAATTAAGAAGCTGAGCGAAAATATTCGCAACATCAATAATATCACGGATGTTATTAAAAATATTGCAGGCCAGACGAATTTGTTAGCTTTAAATGCTGCTATAGAGGCTGCCAGAGCCGGAGAAGCCGGTAAAGGATTTTCAGTGGTAGCGGATGAAATCGGGAAGCTAGCCGAGCAGTCCAAGGTTTCATCGGAAAACATCCAGCTTCTGTTAAAAAGCATTGATGTGGATACGGAACAGGTGGTTGAAACAACCTCAGATTTAAGCCTGGACCTAAACAACCAGATTCACGTCATCCAGGGTGCCATGGAATCCTTCAAACAACTCATTGATGCTGTGTATGAAATTGAACCGGGAATGGAGACCGCCTTGGGAATGATTCTGCAGGTAAATGAGAGGAAAGGCAATATACTCGAAAAGGTCGAAGAAATTTCTTCTGTTTCTGAAGAAACCTCTGCCGCATCTCAAGAAATCTCTGCTACAACGCAATGCATGAATGATGAGCTGGAAAAAGCGTATGCATATTTTCAAACCTTAAATACCCTCACGGCTGAACTAAAAGCGCAATTCAACCAGTTCAAAGTCTGATTACAGGAATCCTTATACCATCATTTCTCAAGAATCACACTACCTTAAGTGCCTTACCAGGATGAGTGGCGTATTTGCTTGAGTGCTGGATTGATCGAGAGGGCTGACGGGCGGTGGTGGAGAGCGGGTGCGTTGCTTTACCCAAGCCTTTGCGATAAAGATGCCATCTTTACCGGAGTAATTCAAGAGCCCTCGTGTTGCGGACGGAGTTGGTAACTTTAAATTGCAGGATTGCAATTTAAAAAAATATTGGAGGGAGTGGAAGTATGATGTTTAGAACTGGAATTACCCAGCTTTTGGGCATCAAATATCCAATTATAATGGGGAGTATGCACTGGATTACAGATGCCAAGTTGTCTGCTGCTGTCTCTAAGGCAGGCGGTCTCGGTATTATTTCTTCTGCACGGTTTAAAGATGGTGATGAGCTGAGGGAAGAAATTCGAAAGGCCAAGCAACTAACCGATAAGCCTTTGGGGGTAAATATCAGTCTTAACAGGGCTGCATCCTTGGCATCAAGCACTGAATTTATCCAAGCCGTGATAGAGGAGCGCATTCCGGTGGTGGAGACCGCTGGAGTGAGGAGCCCTGAAGAGGTTATCTATCCGCTGCATGCAGCCGGGATAAAGGTGATTCATAAAGTGGCCTCTATTAAACATGCCATTAAAGCAGAACAATGCGGGGCTGATGCGGTGGAAATAGTAGGATTTGCTAATGGCGGCAATGTTGGTATGGATGATGTTTCTACCATGGTGTTAGTTCCAAAGGCTAAGGATCTGTTAAAGGTTCCGATAATTGCCGGAGGGGGGATCGCCGATGCCCGTGGTTTCCTAGCGGCACTGGCGCTTGGGGCAGAGGGGGTGGTTGTTGGGACGCGGTTCATGGCCACCTTAGAATCCCCCGTTCATTTTAAGTTCAAGCAATTGCTGTTAGATTCCCAAGAAAATCAAACAGTCCTAGTACAACGTTCGATCCGTAATACCCATCGGACGTTGATAAATGATGCTGTTCGTCTAGTGTTGGAAATGGAGGAGAGGGGAGCAGAGCTTGAAGAATTAAGGCCATGGATTAGCGGCGAGAAGTACCGCAGGTGTATTATTGAGGGACGATTACAAGAGGGAATGGCTTATTGTGGTCAGGCCGTAGGGTTGATTAATGATATTCCGTCCGTAAGTACAGTTGTAGATTCCTTTATTAAAGGGTCACGGGAAATTAGCGAAAGATTGATAGCTATGGGTCTATTGATACCATCATAAAACTATTTGTTGCAGGAATGAGTTAGAAAAGGGGAGATGAAAAGTGAGCAATATTACCGTGCGACTGCCAGCCTCAATTGCCCACCTTACCGGCGATAATAAAGTGGTCGAATGTGCGGCTCACAGTGTTGTCGAATGTATACAGGACTTAGACGTTAGGTATACGGGACTCAAAGATATATTGTGTGATTTGGATGGTAATGTATCAGATCTTTTCTTTGTTTTTCTTAACGGCGAAAACATAGCCTATTTGCAGGGAATGAAGACTACCTTACAAGCTGGTGATGAGCTGACTATTATACCGGCGGCAGCCGGTGGTTAATTCTAAACCATTCAGTCCTCTACCTCACTATTCCAACGGGCTCGGCGAAGGCCGAGAGTCTATTAAAATTGCAGGAGGGGGGATCCTAGTTCCCGGTAGAAGGAAATCATTAACTTATTTTGCAACAAGGGGAATCTAGACCAAGCAAGTGAAAAATATAAACGTGGTATTTAATCTGGCCAGCGTAGCTATAGTCGGTGCCAGTTTTGATATGGGGAGAAAGTACAATTTGGTAGTTATGCTTAAAACGGGAGTAGAACTAAGCGAGGAAGAACTCGAAAGATGTCAAAGACAGATAATTTAGCTGAAGTTGGGATAAAAGGGCAACAAAAAATTAAGGTTGCCAAGGTTCTTCTTTTCTATCTAGCGGCTGCCGGTATTGGTAAAATCGGAATTGTGGACAGTGATGCAATAGATCTGTGCAACCTGAACCGTCAGGTTCTACATAGGAACGGAGATATCGGGCGGGCTAAGGCAGAATCTGCCCGGCTAGCCCTTAAGAATTTGAACCCGGACATAGAAGTGCTTGCTTAGCCGATGAGATTAACTCAACAGAACGTCGAACAGACAGTAATGGATTATGACATGGTCGTTGATTGCAGTGATAATTTCCCAGCCCGTTTCCTGATGAACCAGGTGTGCGTACACTCTGATAAAGCTTTCTTTTACGGCGCGGTATCTGGTTTTGAAGGGCAAATGATGACTATAATTCCAAGATTAACTCCGTGTTACAATTGCCTCTCCCCTAATATGCCAACCCCACCTGGCAAACCTATCCCAGTTGTTGGTGTGGTACCGGGTGTAATTGGTATGATTCAGGCTACCCAAGTTCTTAAGTACATTCTTGGTCATGGGGACTTGCTGGTTGGGAAGCGCTATTGCTCTATAACGCGCTCAAGCTTGACCTTCTTAAAGTGGACGTAAAAAGAAGCCCCCTGTGCCCAGTCTGTAGTGGGGTGGATAGATCATGGTGTGAGCCACCCCCTTAATTATGTCTCATTACGGGATATTTCTTGTGAATAAGGCACTAAATACATTGTTCAGGGTGAAGTGTTTTGTATTGGGAAAGGAGAGACGAGGATGTCAAAAATCACATTTAACGGGCACGCTTGTGTTACTATCGAGGAAGGAGGTTTCAGGGTAATTGTAGACCCGTGGCTAAGCGGCAACCCGGTGGCTAAGCTCAAACCTAACCAGGTTAAAGTCGATGCTGTATTAGTAACGCATGGGCATTTTGACCATATGACAGATGCTTTGGCCATTGCCAAGCAGTGTGATGTACCCATTATAGGGACGGCGGAACTAGCAGCTTTCTTTGAAGCTCAGGGTGCCAAAACCCATGCGATGCATATCGGTGGCAGTCACCAGTTTCCGTTTGGTTGGATCAAGCTCACACCTGCCTGGCATGGCTCAGCTGTTATGACTGATCAGGGTAGTATCTATACAGGAAGTCCCTGCGGTTTCCTGGTGAAGTTAGGTGATAAGCTTATTTATCATGCGGGAGACACGGGATTGTTTATGGATATGAAGTTAATCGGAAGCCTGAATAAAATTGATCTGGCTCTGCTGCCCATCGGGGATAATTATGTCATGGGGCCAAATGATGCAGCCATAGCTGCGGAATATGTTTCTGCCAAGGTTACTGTGCCCATTCACTATAACACATTTCCTTTGCTCAATCAGAATCCGGAAGAATTTAAAAATTTAGTGGAGAGCAACAAAGCTGGCAGCGTTGTGATCCTTGAACCTGGTGATATCTACGAGTTTTAGTTTGCTACGTCGTACAAGGTACAGCAAGGAAGGGGAATATTGAAATGGAACTATTGCCAATACTAAAAAAATTTCAGGATCAATTGGATGCCGATTCAGAACGTACCCACAAACCCAGGAAAACTGGAATTACAATGGTATTGATTATGGATGTCGCCAATTACGGACCAAAATACGTAGAGCCTTTTCAGGAACTCGTGGATCGAATTAAGCTATTGGACACCTTCTGGCATCACGATATTAAAATTGTACAAGAAGCAGTTGAGGGGTTTCGAAATATGGACATGGGCGTGGCCTTGGGCGGCACCCAATTTGAGATCGCCAAAGCGCAAAAAAACATTAAGGAGTATATTAAGCTTCTAAAACAATTGGGAATCAACGAGGTCGAAGTGGAAAACCATGGTTCTGGGACCACGCTCCAAGAAATGCAAGATGAAGTCAAAATGTTTAAAGATGAGGACTTTATTGTTGTGGGTGAAGTTGGAAAAAAATGGTGGTGGAAAGATCCGACCAGAGTGTCTCGCGATTTAATTTCCGTGGAAAGAACTTTGGAGCAGGCTTTGGGGTTGATTGAGGCCGGTGCGGACTATGTCTACTGGGAAGGGATGATTGTACGAGGTTTGATAGGTACCCAGTTGGAGAACAAACATGGACAAAAGCAGCTACTGGAAGTGGCCAAAGCAATAGACCCGACAAAGCTGATCTTTGAATTGTGGGACGACCGGAATTTGCCAAATCATCCCTTGATTGCTTGGCTGGTCAAAGAGTTCGGACCAAACGTAAACCTTGCCAATATTATGCCCTGGGATGTGAAAACAGTGGAATGGATCCGGCATGGTATAATCTACGAAATGGATCATCCGTACATGCGTTGGGCTCAGGACAAGTCAGCGGTGAAGAAATGGTGGCAAATAGAAAGTCCCGATTATGACATTGATATGGAACGTGGTTACCAGCTTAAACCTCCTTTTTAAAGCTGAGTATTTGTAAAAGTCAAAGGTTTCTTTCACTCCCGCAATGAATGGGGTATATTCGAAGTTCAGTGTACCAGCAAGCAGGGAACCCGAGTAAATTTCGTGCTGATCCGAGGGAAAGGCAGCGGTATGTTGTCCTGGTTTATTTATTAATGGAGAAAATCATGCTTCAGCTCTGGGTGGGAAGATAAGGAATTGACATGATAAAGTTTTTGATGTAAAATACTTAAGTCAAGTAGAAGCCATCCGCTTCTCACCTTACGGCGTTCGTTGTTAAGGTATCTTCTGGTCCTGAGCTTAATTTTTTGCTCGTGATTGTATAGAAGACGGGTGGTAATTCATCCGTCTTTTTTGTTTTGAGCTGATAAATTTTTTGGAGGTGGTTTCTTATTAGCAAGGACTTAAGACTCAATGACGAAATCCGGGTTCGGGATGTTCGTCTCGTCGGAGAAGAAGGGGAACAACTGGGGATCATGGCGACTAGAGATGCCTTGGCCCTCGCAATCGAGAAATCGTTAGATCTCGTTGAGATTGCACCGACGGCCAAACCCCCAGTCTGCAAACTAATGGACTATGGCAAGTACAAATACGAGCAAGCCAAACGGGACAAAGAAGCTCGTAAAAAACAAAAAAGCATGGAAATCAAAGAAGTCAAGTTACGTCCCAATATTGAGGACCACGACTTCGAAACCAAAGCCCGCAACGCCCAACGCTTTTTGTTGGAGGGGGATAAAGTAAAGGTAACGATCATGTTCCGTGGAAGGGAAGTTACCCACCCGGAACTTGGAAAAGCCTTATGCGTAAGACTCGCCGAGTTTTGTAAGGCCGAGTCTACGGTTGAGCGCGAAGCAAAACTTGAGGGTCGAAACATGATCATGATTTTAGCTTCAATCAAACACGATTAATAGCAAAAGGGGGATTACGAAATGCCAAAAATGAAAACCCACCGAGGCGCAGCAAAGCGCTTTAAGAAAACAGGAACCGGCAAAATTATCCGTATGCATGGATACACTAGCCACATGTTAGAGAAGAAGTCGCCGAAGGCAAAACGCAATTTGCGCAAATCTACGGTGATGCATAAATCTGATGCCAAACGAATTGCAAATTTAATTGCTTATCTATAAAAACTGGAGTTAAAAGGAGGTCTTTGACATGGCCCGTGTAAAAAAAGGCATGACCAAACATGCTCGCCACAAGAAAATATTAAAATTAGCTAAAGGATACCGTGGAGCAAAAAGTAAACTCTACCGCCCAGCTAATGAACAAGTCCTAAAATCCTTAGCTTATTCCTATGCTCATAGAAAAGATAACAAAGGTAACTTCCGTAAGCTCTGGATCGCCAGAATCAACGCAGCTGCCCGCATAAATGGTTTATCCTATAGTCGCATGATGGACGGCTTGAAGAAAGCCGGAGTTACAGTCAATCGCAAGATGCTGGCTGAACTCGCAATCAGCGATGCTGCAGCGTTTACGGAAATTGTCAATGTTGCTAAGGTACAAATCAAGGCTTAAAACAGAGAGGGTGCGAAGGCATCCTCTTTTTGGACTAGGCAGAAAGTATAGCTTTCTTGACTCGCTCCTGGAGGTGCATGGATGATTGAGTCTTTACAGAATGAACAGGTAAAATATGTTGTCTCCTTACAGCGACGTAAAGCTCGCGAAGAAGCTCAGTTGTTCGTGGTCGAAGGATGGCGCTTTGTCGAGGAGGCAGTTTCTAGAAATGCTCCGATCAAAAAGGTCTATGTTTGTTTAGACCGCGAGCCACTAGAGTGGCAGTCTCTGCTAAAAGGGTTACGGGATCGAAGCATCCCTTTTGAGGAAGTGGATGAGCGGGTTCTGCGCAAGATGAGTGCGACAGAAGAACCGCAAGGGATTTTAGCGGTTGTTCGCCAAACCAATCACTCCTGGTCAGAGGTAACCATTGATCAGCAAACAGTCTTGCTAATTATTGATGGTATTCAGGATCCGGGAAATTTGGGCGCAATTTTGCGTACAGCGTTGGCGGCAGGAGTCCGTTATGTCTGTATGACCCCAGGGACGGTAGATGTCTATAATTCTAAAGTATTGCGCAGCACCATGGGGGCTATTTTTTCGCTAATTCTCCTGCCTTCAAGCCAACCGGGGGATATCTTAGAATTTTGCCATCAACACGGTTTGAGTGTCTTCATGGGGGATATCCAGGGAGAAGCGGTTTACCGCACCACCTTATCAGAGGGGCCACTGGCGCTGATTGTCGGGAATGAGGGCAAGGGTCCTTCGCAATCCTTTAAAACGGAGGATGTTCAGCGTGTTACGATACCGATGGCTCAAAATGTGGAGTCCCTTAATGTAGCCATGGCTACGGGTATCTTACTCTACGAAATTGTACGCCAAAGGGATTTCTTGTAAAACTTTGTAGAGAATGCTATAATTTTCTGTGAACATACTCTTTGTAAAGTTACATATAACAATACGATGATCAGGTTAAAACGGAGTCTTTTCTTTTCAGGGAGGCGTGGCCTAGACTGTGAGCCAGCTAAGAAGATACCCACCTCCTTCATCATGTGAAGAGGTTAAAAATTCGCCTGGGAGTGGTCTGCTGATTTGTAGGTAGACCCGGTCTCCTCCGTTAACAGGAACTTAAGTGTGGCCGGTTTGGTCAAACTAGGGTGGTACCGCGAGAATGAACTCTCGTCCCTTTCGCAGGGGGCGGGTGTTTTTTATTTAGCTAAATCTAAAGACTTTTTACAAAATAACAATATAACGAAGGCGACGACACCGAGATGGATCGGGTTGGAATGCGTCTGAATGGAAAGGGTGGTTAAACTTGAAAAAGGAAATACAGCGCATTGGAGAGGAAACGTTACGGGTACTGAAGGAGCTGGAGAGTTCGGAAGCGCTCCAAGAGCTTAAAGTGAAAATTCTCGGAAAAAAAGGTACTTTAACTGCAATGTTGCGTCAAATGGGGAGCTTAAGTCCTGAGGAACGGCCGATTATGGGGCAAGTGGTTAATGAAGTACGTAGTCGTTTAGAACAAGCTTGGGAGGAGCGTAGTGCGGAGCTCGAAGCCTTCGTCTTAGAGAAAAGGTTGACTTCGGAGCGCATCGACATAACATTACCGGGAATGCGTATTCCGCG
>DOPS01000147.1:0-3845 GCA_003512645.1 Desulfosporosinus sp. | reverse complement strand
TTTGAAGCCCTTAATCTACCGAAGGAGCATCCAGCTCGTGAAATGCAGGATTCCTTCTATATTACCGAAGAAATTTTACTTCGCACTCAAACCTCTCCGGTTCAGGTTCGAACCATGGAGAAGCTCTTTCCTCAACTGCCCGTAAAAATCATTGCTCCGGGAAAAGTCTATCGAAATGATGATGATGCAACCCATTCTCCGATGTTCCACCAGGTAGAAGGACTTGTAGTGGATCATGGGATTCGCATGTCAGACCTTAAGGGGATTCTCTTAAATTTCTCTCGCCAAATGTTTGGGGAATCTAGAGAGATTCGTTTAAGACCCAGCTTTTTCCCCTTTACAGAGCCCAGTGCAGAAGTGGATGTTTCCTGTATGCTTTGCGCGGGAGCAGGGTGCCGTCTCTGTAAAGGAACTGGCTGGATTGAAGTCTTAGGGTCAGGAATGGTTCATCCAAAGGTTTTAGAAGCAGGCGGATACGATCCTAAAGAAGTGACGGGTTTTGCCTTTGGTATGGGAGTTGAGCGTATTGCCATGCTGAAGTTTGGGATTGAAGATATGAGACTCTTATTTGATAATGATTTGCGCTTTTTGCAGCAGTTTTAAGGGGGAAATGTCATGAAAGTCAGTATGGAGTGGTTGCGTGAGCTGGTGGATGTCGATCAGAGTGCCGAACAATTAGCGGAAACCCTAACCCGTGGCGGGATTGAAGTAGAGGGTGTCGAGAATCTAAATAAAGGTTTCGAAAAAGTGGTGATCGGAGAACTAGTCAGTCTTACGAAGCATCCGGATGCCGATCGACTTTTAGTTTGTGACGTGAATGTGGGTCAAGAATCGGTGACGATCGTCACTGGAGCTCAGAATTTATTAGTTGGAGATCGGATTCCTGTTGCCATGGTGGGAGCGACCCTTCCCAATGAGCTTTCTATTCGGAAGTCAAAACTTAGAGGAGTTGTCTCCTTGGGTATGCTATGTTCCCGTGAGGAGCTTTTGCTGGATGAGACAGTAGGATTAGAGCGCAGTAAGGACGGAATTCTGATTTTGTCACCTGAGGCACCCGTCGGAGAGAACTTTGGCAGTTATTTAGGACGTGAAGATAGTGTCTTGGACTTAGAACTTTATCCGAACCGACCAGATTGTTTAGCTATGATCAATGTTGCTCGTGAAGTCGCTTCTCTTACCAGGAAAAAGCCCCATTTGCCCAAATGGGCGGACCACCATCAAGAGCTGTCCCTACCAACGGCTACGGATCTACGGATTGTCATCGAAGATGAAGAGTTATGCTGGCGATATGCAGGTCTAGTGGTTGAAGATGTTCATATAGAACCTTCTCCAGAATGGATGCAGAGACGGTTGAAGGCCGCAGGAGTTCGTCCCATTAATAATATTGTCGATATTACGAATTACTGCATGATGGAAATGGGGCAACCACTGCATGCTTTCGACCGAGATAAGATACAGGGGGATGTTCACGTCCGATGTGCGTATCCGGGGGAAAAAATCGTCACCTTAGATGGAGTGGAGCGGAACCTTCAAGTAGACACCTTGCTTATTGCAGATGACCACGTTCCTTTGGGGTTGGCTGGCGTTATGGGTGGCCTAGATAGTGAAGTGACGAAGGATACCAAGCGGCTGATGATTGAATCCGCTCATTTTTCTCAGGTCAGCATTCGCCGCACCAGTCGTCGTTTAGGGCTCAGGTCGGAGGCCTCTAATCGCTTTGAAAAGGGTCTTAATGCTCACGGAAGCGTGGCTACACTCGGCCGAGTTTGTGATTTGCTCCTTGAATTAGGGGCTGGCCGTCCTGTTGCCTTCGTCGATGAAGTGAAGAAGCTTCCCTCTGCCCGTCAAGTCAGCCTCTCAGCAGAGCATGCCTCAACCGTGCTAGGTGTGATACTTAAGACAGATGAGATACGTCAAGTCCTGGAGGATTTGAACTTTGAGTATAAGCAACAAAAAGGATTATTCCAGGTCGAGATTCCAGCTTACCGCTCGGACATTGAGATCGAAGAAGATCTCATGGAAGAAGTGGCCCGCTTAATCGGTTATGATAAAATCCCGACAACCCTGCCACAAGGAGATCTGACTCAAGGCAGTAGAACCCCAGAGCAGGAATTCCGCCGCCGCTTGCGAAGAACCCTAGTACAATCTGGAATGGATGAGGTACTGACATATACCTTTACTCGCGCAGAATCGGATGCACAATGGGGAAGTGCCCAACATTCAATTCCATTGCTTAATCCCTTGCGGGATGAACTCAGTGTCATGCGCACCTCTTTAGTACCGGGACTCCTTGATGTAGCAGCTCGCAATGTAGCACGCCGCAACATGGAAGTAAGTATTTTTGAGATAGGGAATACGTATTGGGGAGAAGAACAACCCTTGCGGGAGCTTCCACGAGAAGAATTGCGTGTGGCCGGAGTTGCGGTGGGTAAGAGCGGAAGGCATTGGCTTAATCAGCCAGTCAATAAGGATTTTTACTATCTGAAGGGTATCGTAGAAGAAATGGCCTTGGGATTTGGACTTAAATTAGAGTATCGTGTAGCAGAAAGTAAAAATTTGCTACACCCAGGGCGTTCAGCCGATATCTATTTGAAGAATCAATGCATAGGATTCCTTGGTGAACTACATCCATCTCTGGAAAAGGAGTGGGGGCTTGAGCGGGTGGTCGTCTTTGAATTAGAGTTGACTCCAATGATCGAGCAGATGAGACAAACCGTTCGTGCTTACTCCATCCCGCGTTTTCCAGCGATACAAAGAGATTTGGCTGTCGTCGTGTCTATGGAAATTTCGGCTGAGGCGGTAATGGCTAAGATACGCAAGCTCGGTGGGGAATTATTGCAACAAGTCAAGATCTTTGATGTCTATACTGGAAAGCCTATCCCTGACGATCACAAAAGCTTAGCGTTCTCATTACGTTACCAATCCTTAGAACGGACTTTAACGGATGAGGAAGTAAACCTGCTGAATTCGCGCATCTTAGACGGAATTCAGCAGGAGTTTGGCGCGGAGTGGCGAAAATAGAGAAATAGTAAGACAAAAAGAGAGCGAGGGGAATTTGTGGCACATGAATCAGTCAAAATCAGCGTTGAGATTTTTGGGGAAAAGCATGTGGTCCGCGGTGATGGGACAGCATCATATATCCTAGGGTTAGCCCATGATGTCGATAACAAGATGCGTCTGATTGCGCAAAGGCTACCTCGCTTGAGTGCTCACCAGGTTGCAATTTTGACTGCCCTGAATCTAGCCGATGAACTTGCAAAGCTGAAAGAAGAACAAGAGACCTTAATGCAGCTACTTGGAGAAAAAACTGAGTAGCATGGAGTACCGAAAATGAGATTTACTATTGGAAAAAACTTAAATAGTGTTAGAAAAAAACGGCGACTGAGTTTAGACAAAGTAGCCGAGTTAACGAGTGTCAGCAAAGCAATGTTAGGGCAGATCGAAAGAGGAGAATCTACTCCTACAATAAACACTCTTTGGAAAATAGCGACCGGTCTAAAAGTCTCATTTTCCTCCCTGTTAGCAAATGGGGAGGAAGGTAAAGAGACTCTCTTAATACACCACTCAGAAATAACCCCTATCATTGAAGAGAATGGGCAGATGAGAATCTATCCTCAATTCATTTTTGATATCAATAGGGGCTTTGAAGCGTTTATCATAGAACTTGAACCAGGCTGTAGTCATAGATCACCCCCTCATGATGAGGGGGTTGAAGAGTATATTAGTCTGATTGAGGGTACCTTAGAAATAGTTATCGGTGAGAATGTATATAGGCTAAATAAAGGGGATGCGATCCGGTATCTGGCCAATAAAGAACACATTTATCTCAATCTTTCCGATCAACT
>DOPS01000123.1:0-4447 GCA_003512645.1 Desulfosporosinus sp. | reverse complement strand
AAAGGATATCCTATTCCCGAACTCACCTTGAGCAATCTCCATCCTAAGAATTTACCCATGTGGCCTTTACTCTTCATCACCATCGCCTGTGGTGCGATCAGTGGATTCCATGCTACCCAATCTCCGCTGATTGCCCGTACGATTCAAAATGAAAAACATGGTCGTAGAATATTCTATGGCATGATGATCGGGGAATCTGCCATCGCCCTTGTGTGGGCAGCCGCAGGAATGGCGGTCTTCGGTGGAACGGGTGGGTTACAAGAAGCTTTAGCAGCGGGCGGACCCGCTGGAGTCGTCCGCACGGTATCAATAACCATGCTTGGAGCTATCGGTGGAACGCTGGCCATTATCGGAGTTATCATCCTGCCGATTACTTCCGGAGATACTGCATTTCGTGGTGCCCGAATGGTCATCGCAGACTTCTTTAAGATGAACCAAAAGCCTATGTCCAAACGCTTGGCTATCTCCATTCCCCTTTTTGCTATTGCTTTCGGCTTGAGCAAGATTGACTTTAATTTCCTCTGGAGATACTTCTCCTGGGCGAACCAGACAACAGCGATGATCCTTCTTTGGGCCGCTGCTATGTACCTTGTTAAGGAAAAGCGCTTGCACTGGATTGCTACGATTCCTGCCATCTTCATGACGGCAGTTACCTTCACCTATCTTTTACAAGCTCCGGAGGGCTTCGGTCTAGCGACGAGCATTTCTTATCCGGTTGGACTCCTAATTACTCTCGGAATCACGTTACTCTTTGCCAGTAAAGTGCGCAAAGAACGCAAAACGGAGATTTTATAAGATGGCCGAACCCCAAGTAGACCTTCAGATGGAGTTTGAAACTCCATCTGAAGTAAACATTACTTTATCGGCACAGGCCCTTGATTATATTAAAAAACAAGGTGGAATCCTCACTCTTGAAGAAGCTCCCCAAACCGGGTGTTGCACAAACGTTGTCTTTGTCGGTGCGCATCTCGGAAGGTCTAAGGAAGAAGAGTATTTCGGAGTAAAGGAACAAGATGGGGTCCAGATCTACTATGATCCATTTATCATCACGAAAGATAAACGATATGAAGTGGTTTTAGAAGGTTTATGGAAGTGGAAGACTCTTAGGGTGTATTAATGATAAAAAGGTGACTCAGGCAAATATGCTTTGAGCCTCCTTTTTTGTATTATCAGACCCCCATGCCGCTGCGCGGCACCACTGATGAATGATTTTTCAGAGTAGAACGTTTCTTGATACTTCTAACAAAGAAGAAAAGGGGCAATTTTATTTGTCGAATAAATTCCCAGGGTTCATCAAATAATAACTTGAAACTAGATAAAGGAGGTACTTATAGAGTGTTTAAACATGTAAAAGATATGGAATACACCGTACATGTGGATAAACCCGATCCGCGCTTTGCTGTCTTGTTACTCGAACAATTTGGGGGTGGCAATGGTGAGCTTAAGGCTGCCATGCAGTATTTCTCACAGAGTTTAGGGTGTAATGATCCGAAGATTCGGGATTTGCTCCAAGACATCGCGGCTGAAGAATTAAGCCATTTAGAAATGGTGGGTGAGTGTCTTGGCATGCTGATTGGTCCCGTCGATAATATTCCTAAGGATTTCTCCGCAAATCATATGGCTTTACTTGGAGGCGGACCCCTTCTGGTGAACTCTGCAGGTGTACCTTGGACAGCTAACTTCGTGAATTCCAATGGGGATATATATACTGATCTTTCCTCGAATGCAGGAGCGGAACTCCGGGCTAAGCTGATTTATGAGCGCCTTCTCCAGCAAACAGACGATGCAGGGGTTAAAGATATGATCCGTTTCCTCTTAAGTCGTGAGGAATCACATAACTTCTCGTTTATGCAAGCGATCGAGACTCTAAAGGGTAGTGGAGTGAACAAAGACTTCCGTGATTCCGATTTCTCGAAAAAATACATGAACATGTCGACAGGGCCTGGAGATAGTCGGGGTCCTTGGAACGAAGGCAATGAGATTTCTTATGAAGATAATCCTAATGAGAGATATGGTGGGCCAGCCCAGTATGGCAAAGATCCTCAATCGGCAGGAACTAAGGAAGTGAAGCCTGGCTATAATGACCATACGCGAAATAATCCACAGTACTCTCAACCACAACCTCCCAATAATACTGTAAACTAATAATTTCAGATAGATAAAGCTAAGGGGCACGAGTTTACAACTCGTGCCCCTTAGCTTTATCAGTCAAAAGTTACTGATCATGATGACGACATAGACACTCGCTTTGCATAGCCAGGGCATCTGTGCAACTAAGGCTACGGAACAGAATTTGTTGGGTGTGGAATGTACTATGGATGACATAGGTATTCGACCGAAGGCCAATCTGTAGGCTTGGCGCTAGCCATGCATTCTACAAGAATTTAATCGTTATGTTCATGAGAATGGTTTGAATGGTTATGGTTATGCACGTGTCCGTGGTCATGGTCGTGATCATCGTGCTGATGCTTGTGAACATTCTCGTGACCTTGAGTAGCGTTATGATCATGAGAAAGTCCAAGGGCATGTGCCATTGTATGTTCTTTATCGGGGAGGGTATCAAACCAGCCGTTATTGGCATCCTCTTTACTGTCTAGAAAATACATATAGGGTTTAATGTCTAGTAAGGGGGTTCCGTTATAGGCATCAATTCCTGAAATGACGAGTTCGTTACCCTGTATTTCCTTGAGTTTTACAATGCTCAGTCCGATGGGATTGGGTCTTTGAGGGGAACGGCTGGCAAAAAGTCCGATCTCAAGTTCAGGTGCCCAAGGAGTTCGTGTTAACATTTCTGTTGAAGGAGTGGCTTGGTCAAGGTAATAGAGGATGTAGATATAATTGAAGGTTTGTAAGGTTTCCAGAGCACTGGCATAGTCCGGATTTAAGGCAATCCAGAAATCACCGGGTGCATCAGGGAGCGGTTGATGCGGGGTATTTAGGTCAAAATAGGGCGTATGGATTGTGCCAATCGCTTTAAATGAGATAGACATAACTTAACCCCTTTCTGTGTTGCTAAATATTATCTATCTTTTCCAAAAGAATTCGGTGGTTGAGCAGGGCCATGTCTTTGATTTTAGCTAGGATAAACTTTTGCTTTCCAAAAATATCTACGAGCTTAAGCCCATTATCATACGGTTCGATAATATCGACCGCTTCCATAAACAAGACTTCATTTTCTCCCTCTTTAACATAAGCATTTGCTTCACACATCTTATTTTCTCCTTCTCTAATAAATACTTTAAAAAGACGATAGACTTAGACTACCCATGTATGATAGAACTACAGCCGTTTACAATCATGACAATAACCATAAATCTCCAACTTGTGTCCAGTCACATCAAAATCGATCTTCTTTTTTAAAACTTGCTGAAGTTCTCCCATAGGACAGTCTTCAAGAGAGATTAGCTTGTGGCACCCGACACATAAAAGATGGTGTTTGTGCTCATGATGATTAAGTTCATACAAAGCTTTACCATCATCCACCCGATTGGACTTGATCACTAAGTTTTTTGAGGCAAATGTATCGAGTGTCCTATAGACCGTCGATAAATCAATTGAGGCCGACTTATCACGTAAGGTAATAAATAGTTGTTCAGCTGTCAACGGAGATTCGGATTCTTCCAGGAGTTGTAGGATAGCATTTCTGTGCCGAGTGCTTTTAATACCTTCTCGGTTGAGTAGTTCTTTATAGTTTGAATTTTCGTCCAACAAGATCATTCCTTAATTCTTCATTACTTTATCTATGTTTATTTTAATCCTTTTTAATATTTTAGCAATATTTTGCTAGTTTTAATTATTGAGTGAAAAAAAAGTAGTCCCACGGAGCATTTATGTCTAATTTCAATGATTAAGAAGTAAAGTAATGGTTTACAATGGTCAATAATAGAGTATAATTTACTAAGAAGATGCAAATGCAAGGCAGTTGCAAGTAGCGGAAGGGGTAATTTTATGGATTCTAAGAAGCCCAAGATTCTAGGGCTCGTGTTAGTAAGCGTATTAGCTATGGTATTGGTATTGAGTGGGTGTGGGACGGACAACGAGTCTAAAGCTGCAGTAAGTCAAACCACAGATACAAAGACTGAGAAGGTTTTAACCATAGCTACGTCATTTTACCCCATGCATATTTTTACCTTAAATATTGCCAAAGACATCCCTGATGTTAACGTTGTTAGTTTGACTAAGCCTACGACCGGATGCCTGCATGACNNGTCATTAATGGGGCTGGAATGGAATCGTTTATGGATAAAGTTACGAGTCAAATGCCAGATCTGAAAATCATTGAGTCCAGTCAAGGAATAACGTTAATTGAAGGTGATGGGGATGAAGGGGATAATCCCCATGTTTGGTTGAGTATTACGGATGCCATTACTCAAGTAAAAACTATTGGAGATCAACTGGCTTCATTAGACCCCACAAATGCCCTAAAATACCAGGAAAATACCCAAGC
>DOPS01000125.1:0-14998 GCA_003512645.1 Desulfosporosinus sp. | reverse complement strand
TTTGCATTTAAAATCTCCTTTTCCCTAAAATTATATGATTTATTTAAAAACATAACAACGACAACGACACTGAATATAACATCCTATAGACTTGACTACAATAGTAAAAGGCTGGGAATTGATATAAAATCCCTTTTTATTACAAATCTAAAGCCTTTTTATGAGACCGTATCCGAGTTAAAGTTTATTTTTGATTTTATATAATGGACCGTCAGAAAACAACCCTATGATACGTTATTAATATATAGAAGATGATTCCGTTCTTTGAGAGCCTTCTAGTGAGATTAAAAAATATTTTTTCTGGGTTTAAGTTAATTTTCTTGGTTAACGTGATTCAAGTCACATTAACCAAGAAAAGGTTTTGGTATAGTTTAAAACAAGTAAATAAAACTATTCAGTAAGAATTATAATTAAGTGTAGGCAGATGTAAAATCAATTGGAAGTGCTCTCTTTGCAATGGTGCATTTATAGTTAAATCTGAATTTGAAGGGAGGGGTCTATATCGCAGGACTAGATTTATTGCTAACATCCATTGGCTTTTCTGTTTTGGGTTATGTGTTATGTTACCTTACTCTTTCAAGTAATAATAAATTCAAGACTCAAGATGATAGCTCAGAAGAATTATTGGAAAGAGGAACTGCCAGAGCTTTCTTGAAAACAAAATGATGGGTATGGCAGGGATAGGAATGCACCATAGTAGAATGAACATAATTAACCTATAAAACAGCTGAGGATTTTTAAAATTGATCCTGAGCTGCTTTTTTTGATTCTAGTAAACGTATTGGAATCATGAGTTTATGCTGAAATTGACAGGATTAGTCCTCTTCCATTCATTTCGATAAACCAACTGAATTGTACATACACAAATCTTAGTGAAGCCCATAATCTAATCAAAGAAGTATGAAAGGATGGTTTCTATGAATACACATCAAATGCCCCCTACTAATATCATAAATACTGTTCAAGATTGTGAAGTAACGTGTGAACACATGATTACTCATCTCCTTATGCATTCCCAAGATCTTCATCTAAGGCATAGACAATTACAACTATTACGAGATTGTGCAGATATCTGTACACTGACTGCCAAATACCTTGCCCGGCGTAGCTCTTTTAGTAAGCCGATAGCAGGCCTTTGCGCGAGTATATGTGAAGCATGTGGAAATGAATGTGCAAGATTTGCCGACAAGGAATCTCAAAAATGTGCCCACATCTGTTTGCATTGTGCCATGGAATGTCGAGCGTTTGCAATGTAGAGAAGATTGGGTCATAGAATTACACACGAATACCCTGTTAAGTATCACTGTGAGAAGACTATGATACTTAACAGGGTATTCGTTATACTACTTCTGACTCCTGACTCCTGTCTCCTGAGCAGTTACCCTTCATTTATCTTTTGCAACTGCTCATTTGACGGAAGGCGCCTTATTCGTGGCTTTTTTTGCGCTTATGAACATCATAAATCGCTAATAAGTTATCCAATGCACGGGGCCCCATATTCGCACTTGCAAAATGCGTTTAGCCCAGAATAGAATTCCGGGGTAAACGCATTAGTAATAATTAAATTTGACTCTCAATGAATGACTTCAATTCGATCTTACATTCTGACCATACTAATATTACCGGGTCTACGAGCTTCTTTAACTCATTCCATTTCAAGAAAAAGGAGTATGAGTTACGATAAAAATGTCTAAACGCTAAGTATTCTACCAATTTTTCTTTCAAACCCTGTGAAATAACAGGAGCGCGATTATATGTCTCTTCGGTCATTTGTTTTAAAAGTTCGCTATGCCAGTGATGACCCGTAGGGAGTTTGCCATCAATATTTTTTCCAATCGTTTTAAATAAATTCTCTATTCCATTATAGAAGGAATGCAATACCGAACCAAGTGCAGTAAGTTCTATTAAAGTGGGTTCCTCCCCTTTACTCTTCTCAATCAGATCATTATAAGAAGCAAAGAGTTCATTGATTTGCTGTATTTCAAAATTCATTTGGGATATTGCTTTTTCAAGAGACACGGTGAAGGTCACCTTCTCTCTCAAGGTATTTTGAAAATGCATCTTCTCTATCCAAGTTAATTAAATCAACGGGTCGACTCAATGTAGTTAGTAATTGTCCTAGCAAAGCAAAATAATTTTCGGGTAAACATCCTTTTATTGCAATATCTATATCCGAATCCTCTCTGTAAGTATCCGTGATCAATGAGCCGAAGATGAATATTTCTTTGCATCCAGCATTCTTAAGTATCTCAATTGCAGAGTTTATATCTTTTTGAAATTCCTCCGGAAGCCTAGAGAGAAGTTCGCTCATATAATCAACTCCCAATATTTTACTTCAACAGTTACATTGTAACATTATCTTTAAAGCTTGTCATTAGATCGTTTTCTCTTCATGAGAAATTCACAACTTTTTCATCAGTTAATCGTATCCGAGAGTTACACTAAGGACATGGAAGTACAGCAAATAAAACAACGCAAAGCAGAAAAATGAAAATTAAGGGGAGGAACATAAAATGAAGAAACTTAGTAAAAAAATCACGGTAATCTTAGGAACCGCAACGTTGGCCGTCGGGCTCATGGCTTTACCGGCATTGGCCGGAACAGACCAGCAACAAGGTAACGGATGGTTCGGTCAAATGCAGGGATTTATGCAAAAAACCTTTTCGTCGGAGCAGCATCAAACTTTGATGAATTCGACTGCCATGCAGAATCTTCACAATTCGACGGAGATGCAGAGCGCAATGCAAACAGGGGACGTTAAGGTGATGCAAGAACTCATGAATTCAGACCCGCAAGTAAAGGCACAAATTGGGCAAGATAACCTTGATAAAATGAACCAATTCATGAGTAATTCCGGAGGGAATATGATGACCAACGGAAATGGTAGGGTGGGTTCGCGAGGTACTATGATGAACGGGAGTGAAAGGGGAGAGCTTTAAATGATGTTTGGTTTAATCCTATTAGTCATCGTAGCTTATTACTTGTTTAATTCATCAAATTCTAGCGCATCATGCTGCATGAACCATCAATCTCATACGCATACTGCACAGGATATATTGAGTGAACGCTATGCACGTGGTGAGATTGAGAGAGAGGAATACCTTGAGCGGAAACAAGAACTGTCGGGACAAAAGCAGCTAATATCCATTAAAAAGGGATAAAATAGTGGTTTCTTTATGGATGAAAGTCAATATCCAAGGTTTATTTTTATGGGAAATTACTTTGAAGGAGGAATTTACATGATGGGTGGCTGGGGTAATATGATGGGTGGTTGGGGATACGGTGGTTATGGAAGCGGCGGATATGGGATAATGGGGATAGGAATGCTTATCTTTTGGATTGGGATTATTCTACTGGGTATCTATTTATTTCGTCGCAACACCTCGAACGTTCAAGCAGGAGGGCTAGGTAAGCATAGTGGAATAGATATCCTGCGTGAACGATATGCGCGTGGCGAAATAGATTCCGCTGAGTATCAGAGCCGGAAACAGGATTTAGAGGGTAAATGAGTTAGAAAACGATAAAAGCGGCTGAGGAATAACTCCTTAGCCGTATTTTTGGTTAAAATCTTTTGGACCAAAGGAAATCCTGCTTATTGCTAAAATAAAAAAGTAGAACATATATCCAAAAATTGTGCATTGACAAATGAGAATCAATATCATACATTTAATCATGAAGATCGGGTCCGAAAGGACCCATTATTCTCACACTCTATTGATAATGAATATCAAAATCAAATTCTTGGGGAGGAGATTGACATTTGAGAAAAAAATTAGCCGTAGTGTTGTTAGGTTTAATACTTATCTTGGGTTTAGCGCCTGCGGCTATGGCAGCAGGTCAGTCCTTTAGCGGTGTGGTCGAGGAAATTGATAAACATCTGCAGGATGCTTATACCACTTATAAGCAGGGTGATATGGCCGGGGCAAAAAACCTGGTGGATGAGGCTTACTTCGGACCCTATGAAAGCGGTCAAATGGAGAAGGCAGTCCGACTGAATATCTCCGCTAAGCGTAATGCGGAAGTGGAGACGGCTTTCAAACAGCTAAAAAAGGACATGGTCAAAGGGGTGCCTGCCTCGCAAATCAAGCAGCAAATTGAACAGCTGGTTAGCGGGTTGCGGATTGACGCAAAAACCCTTGACGGGGATCTGAGTGAGAGTTCCACCGGATTCGGGGCGTTTTTAGCTTCCTTCTTAATTATCGTCAGGGAAGGGTTTGAAGCGATCCTCGTCATCGGGGCAATCATTGCCTACCTGGTTAAATCCGGATACAAAGAAAAGGTTAAAGTAATTTACCAGAGTACTGCTGCTGCGCTAGTGGCAAGCTTACTAACCGCATGGGTAATGACCAAGGTTTTTAGTATCAGTGGGGCTAGCCGGGAAGTGTTGGAGGGAGCTACCATGCTGCTGGCAGTGGTGGTGCTGTTTTCAGTCAGCTACTGGTTAGTAAGTAAGTCCGAAGCCCAACGCTGGCAGAACTACATAAATGGCAAGGTACAGGGTTCACTGAATAAGGGCAGCACGTTTGCCCTATGGAGCGCAGCCTTCCTGGCAGTATACAGGGAGGGAGCAGAAACCGTGTTGTTTTACCAAGCTATGATGAGTGGTACTACAGACTTGAGTATGGTTTTAGCCGGTTTTGGGGTAGGTATACTGGCCTTGGGCATGATCTTTGCCATCATACGTTACGCCAGTGTTAAGCTTCCCATGAAACCCTTTTTCCTTGGAACAAGCTTCCTGCTCTATTACCTGGCCTTTGTGTTCGCTGGTCAGGGAGTAGGGGAACTGCAGACTGCCGGAGTAATAAGCTCCACCAGTGTAAACATTCCTACCGTAACTTGGCTTGGGATATACCCTACCTGGGAAACCTTGGCCCCGCAACTGCTACTTTTAGCCATTGTTGTCGCCGGATTTGCATATCAAACCAAAAATAAAAAAGCAGGGCTTGGCTGAAAATGAGAAAAGGTTATCATTACGATTTGAGGAAAATGAAAGAGATTAAACAAACATTGACAAGAAGTAAATGAATATGAAAATCAATTGAAATTGGAGGAAAAAACGATGAAAAGATATAAACACTTTAGCCTTGTAGCCTTTCTAATGATAGGAGTTTTAACCCTAGCAGGTTGCGGAGCAGGAAATAAACCTGCTGCCACCTCTGAACAGAAGACTACCCAATCTGACTCAGCCCAAAAGCAGGAGGAGACCAAAGCAAGCGATGCTTCCTTCCGGGAATACCCGATTGGAGATGCACAAGAAGTGGAGGGTATGAGCATAGCTGCGGTATATCTACAGCCCGTGGAAATGGAACCTGTCCAAAAAGCAGGCCTTAAACCCACCGAATCCGATATTCACCTGGAAGCCGACATCTCTGCCTTGAAGAATAATTCCTTGGGCTTTGGAGATGGGGAGTTCGTACCCTATTTAACGGTAAAATACCAATTGAAAAACAAGGATACGGGCAAAGAACAGTCCGGTAGCTTTATGCCCATGAATGCCGGGGATGGCTCCCACTATGGCACCAACGTGAAGATGCTGGGTGCAGGTAACTATACCGTAAAGTTCATCATCGAGTCCCCGGAAAAACAGGATTTCTTAATTCATACCGATAAGGCTTCCGGGGTTCCAGGTAAATTCTGGACCAAGCCCATCGAGGTAGCTTGGGACTTCTCCTTCGTGCCCCGTAAGTGGTAATTAGGCATTGCCCGGTCGGTTATCTGACCGGGCTCTTTTCATAAATTTTATTTGGCTAGGGGTGAGAAATTTGCTAGCGATTTTGGACTATACCTTGAAGAGTAGTTTTGAAGCAGGATTATTGGTTGTTACGCTCTTACTTTATCTAACGTTGCCTGACATGAAAGACAAAATTAGATATGTTTGGAGTGGCACCGGCCTGGCCTTGGTTTTTTCCACTGTCCTTGTGTATGGAGTCGACTTTTTTGGAAATCGAGAGCTGTTTGAGTTTGCCTGGTTAAGCAGTATATTTCCGGTTCTAGCATTGTTAATCTTAACAGGTCGCTTGGCTTCAAAATCTAAGCCCGCCCGGTTTGCGGTGGGCCCTCTGGTGTTGCTAACAACTGTCCTGCTGGTTACGGTTGAGGGGATAGAGTTGGTGGGCTTTCCGATGAAAATTTTCGTGCAGGCTCGCAGTTTTATTAATACGGAATTGATTTTGAAAGTAATCGGGGCATTGTTCGGAATTTTTCTGGCAGCTCTGTTCGGCTGGACCTATTTTAAGTCAACCCGGAAAATGAACAAGCAACTGATGATCATCACTGGGACATCTCTGGTAACGATTGTCTTGGCCCGTCATCTAATCAGCCTGCTACAATTGGGGATGACCTTGGGATATATCCCGGTAACCCCGGTGCTGGTTTCTGTAGTAGCCCCAGTGATCAACACCTATTACCCGCTCTTTTTCTATGCTCTAGTGTTACTAGTTGCAATACAGGTAATACTGGCTAGACTTGGTAGTAAGAAACCTGCTCAGCAGGACTATGAAAACCCTGCTCTAAGGCGGAAGTCTCTGGCGGAATACCGGAACCAGCTGCGTTGGCTGGCAGTTTCCGGAGTACTTATTTTAATTACGGGAGCACTCTTAGGGGTGGGACACGTCTACTCTAATAAAAAGGTTAAACTTTCCCCTCCAGCCCCTGTGCAGGCGGAAAACGGGGTAATTACAATCCCGGTGACTCAGGTAAATGACAACAAGCTGCACCGCTTTAGCTATATTACACCGAATAATGTAACGATGCGCTTTATCGTTGTTGGCAAAGGGAATGGGTTGTTTGGCGTAGGATTAGATGCCTGTGATATCTGCGGGGTGGTGGGATATTACCAGCGGGGTGATAATGTGGTATGCATGAACTGTGATGTAATCATCAATAAGCAAACGATTGGCTTCCCTGGGGGCTGTAATCCTATTCCTTTCCCAAATAAGGTGGAAAGTGGCAGTATTCTCATAAATACTGCTGATTTGCTCCAAAAAGAAAAAGTTTTTCAAGAATAGAGGTGACACCATGTTCTGGCGTATGTTGAAAAAGTCGTTCTCCAAAGGTCTAAAGGGCAAACTCTTGGCAGTAGTAACCATCGCCTTTGGTGCATCATTAGCTAGTTCCATGCTCAATATCTCCCTGGATATCGGGGATAAGGTAAACCGGGAGCTTAAAACCTACGGAGCAAATATCTTGGTAGAACCCAGGGTAGAAACCGTTCCGGTTAATATCGGCGGGATAGAATACAATCCCTTGCAGGGGCAGTCTTTTCTTGAAGATGCAAGTTTAAGTAGTTTAAAAACAATTTTTTGGGCCAATAATATTCTTTCCTTTACACCGTACCTAGAACAGCCAGCAGTAACCGGGAAGCAAGACACCGTTCTGGTGGGTACCTGGTTTAACAAAGAAATTACGACTCCCGCAGGGGAAAAGGTAGTTACGGGTGCCGTCAGCCTCAAAGCATGGTGGAAGGTTAATGGCCAGTGGGCAGATGACAGCTCGGAAAACCAGGCCATGGTAGGGACGGAATTGGCTCAAAAGGCCGGGATTAAACAGGGAGACAACCTAAAGGTTCTGGTAAACACTCCGTCTGGAGGCAAGGAACAAGTCCTTAAAGTAACAGGGGTTTTTGACAGTGGGAGCGGTGATGACCGGAAGGTATTTGTGCCTTTAGCCCTCATACAGAAACTACAGGGAACCTCGGGTAAGGTCAGTAAGGTGGAGGTAAGCGCTCTCACCACTCCGGAAAACGAACTGGCCCGCCGGGCAGCAAAAGATCTTCAGTCTTTGACCAGCGAAGAGTATGAAAGATGGTATTGTACAGCCTATGTTGGCGCCATCACCTATCAGATCGAAGAAATTCTGCCTGGGGTAAGGGCCAATGCTATCCGACAGGTTGCTGAGTCGGAAGGATTGATCTTAGGAAAGATTCAGCTGCTCATGTTGCTCTTAACGGCAGCGGCTCTGCTCAGCGCCGCCCTGGGGATATCAAGCCTCATGACCACTAAGGTCTTGGAGCGCAGCAAGGAAATCGGCTTACTTAAGGCTCTGGGAGCGGAGGGTTGGCAGGTTATCGCCCTGTTTGTAGCGGAGTCAGTCATCAGCGGAATCCTCGGAGGGGTACTGGGCTACCTGATGGGTTTGGGTTTCGCCCAGGTTATAGGTCAAGCGGTATTTGGTTCCGGATTGTCGATAAAAATAATGGTTCTTCCTATTGTTCTAACCTTATCTGTGGGAGTTGCCCTCTTGGGCAGCTTATCCGCGATTCGCATGCTGGTAAACCTGCGCCCCGCAGAAGTACTGCACGGCAGGTAATGGGGGTTAAAAAATGACGAAACAGGCTATGTATTTACGAATGGTTACCGCAGCCCTGAAAAACCGAAAATCCCGTGTAGCGATTGCCCTGCTGGCCCTAGTACTAGGCATTGGGGTGATTTCTGGATTATTAAGTGTTTATAATGATATCACCCTGAAAATGAGCAAAGAACTGCGCAGTTACGGTGCCAATCTGGTGCTGGTGCCTGCCCAGCAGCAAGAAGGCAGCACACTAGAGTTAGCAAAACTAAACCAAGTACTGGAGCAGGTGCCCCAAGAAAAAACAATTGGTTATTCTCCCTACTTATATGGGATCGTCACAGGCAACAAGCAACGATTCGTGGCGGTTGGAGTAGACTTTTCTGGGATCCAAAAAGTTAGTCCTTACTGGAGTTTAGATGGAGCTTGGCCCAGCGACAATAATCAGATTGTGGTGGGTTCCGCTCTGGCGGAACAGTTNNTGGTTTCCACCGGCAGCACGGAAGATTATCAGGTGTTTCTGGAATTAGAAAAAGCCCAGGGACTTCTGGACAAAGAAGGGCAAATTCATACTGCCTATCTTAGTGTCATGGGTAATTCTGCAGAGTTGATCACCTTGGCAGAAACGATTAGCCAGGCCGAGCCGGGCATTAAAGCAAACCCTATCCAGCAAATTGCCCGTTCAGAGGGCGTTATCCTTGAGAAAATTAGAACCTTGGTTTACCTNNCTCTGTGTCTCCACAACCATGATGGCAATGGTCATGGAAAGGCGAAGGGAAATCGGTTTGCGCAAGGCCCTAGGCGCGACCAACCGAGCCATCGCCGGTGAGTTTTTAGGGGAAAGCGCTCTCCTAGGTATGACTGGCGGGGTGCTGGGTTCGCTGGTGGGATGGGGGATTGCCCAGGTTATCGGGCTGAGTGTATTTAAAGCCTATATTACGTTTAGGCCCTCAGTGCTTATAGCGGTAATCATCTTATCTGTTCTGGTAGCCTGGGTTGCAGTGATCATGCCGGTAAGGACAGCGGCCAACATTGAACCAGCCTTGGTACTTAAAGGGGAGTAGAAAGGAGAAACGTATGAACATCTTGGAATTAAAGAATGTAACCAAATCCTACGGCAATGTCCACGCCTTAAAGGATTTTGATCTAAGTGTCGCCCCGGGGGAATGGGTTTCCATAATGGGTCCTTCCGGTTCCGGAAAAAGTACCATGCTTAATATTATTGGGTGTATGGATAAGCCTACCAGTGGCTCTGTTTCAATCGATGGAATTGAGGTAACTGCCCGGTCAAACAAAGAATTAACCGAGGTTCGCAGGGAAAAAATAGGTTTGGTATTCCAGCAGTTTCACCTGATTCCTCACCTTACTGCCTTGGAAAATGTTATGGTAGCCCAGTATTACCACAGTCTCACCGACGAACAGGAAGCCCTCAAAGCCCTGGAAAGGGTAGGCTTAGCTCATCGTGCCAACCACCTGCCCAGCCAACTTTCCGGTGGAGAACAACAGAGGGTGTGCATTGCCCGGGCGCTAATTAACTATCCTGCGTTAATTTTAGCTGACGAACCGACAGGAAATTTGGATGAAGACAATGAAAAATTAGTCATTGAACTATTTCAGGAACTTCACAGGGAAGGGCACACGATTGTCATGGTTACCCATGACAATGAAGTAGGGGAACTGGCGCAGCGGAGAGTAAGACTAGAACATGGAAGGTTGACACAGATCGCATGAAAAAACGCGGACTTCTTTTAATCTTGGGAGTTTTACTAGCAGTTTTTCTGGTGGGGTGTAGCGGAACCGAAGAACCAGCTCCAAAAATTGCTAAAATCCCTGCCATTCCTCATGAGGTTACCCAAGGCATGGACTGCAAGTCCTGTCATGAAAGCGGGGTTAATGGTGCAAAGATAACAAAGCATCTAGACCGGCCAAACTGTACCAGTTGTCATAAAGTCAAGCAGTAAGTTAAGACTGATAGGCCTTCCACCTATGTGGAAGATCTATCATTTTATATCGGGTCATTCCATGCTAATGAATGGATAACAACTCTGCAGTTAAATGAAGTTTTTTGAGATTTATGCTAATGCCTATCAAGAAGGAGATACATTGGAGATTTTAATAAAAAAGATAACTTCTAAAATGTATGGATATATGAATTTGGAAAATAATGGAGTAGTCGCGACCGGTGAAGAACAAGCCACGAATAACGATGACAATGCCGGATAGTTGCTTGAATTGCATATAAGAAGGGATCCTGAACATTAATTAAGTAGGGTCCCTTTCTTCATGAGAAATTCACAACTTTTTCATGAGATAATCGTATCCCAGAGTTACACTAAGAACATGGAAATACAACATAAACGATGCAAAGCAAAAAATAAAAATTAATGGGAGGAACATAAAATGAAGAAACTCAGTAAAAAAATCACAGTCATCTTAGGAACCGCAACGTTGGCCGTTGGGCTCATGGCTTTACCAGCATTGGCCGGAACAGACCAGCAACAAGGTAACAAATGGTTCGGTCAAATGCAAGGATTTATGCAAAAAACCTTTTCGCCGGAGCAGCATCAAACCTTGATGAATTCCACTGCCATGCAGAATCTTCACAATTCGGCGGAGATGCAAAACGCAATGCAAACAGGGGACGTTAAGGTGATGCAAGAACTCATGAATTCAAACCCGGAATTTAAGGCTCAAGTTGGACAAGACACCCTTGATAAAATGAACCAATTCATGAGTAATTCCGGAGGAAATATGATGACCAACGGAAATGGAATGACGGGTTCGCAAGGCAGTATGATGAACGGAAGTGAAAGGGGAGACCTTCAATGATGATTGGTTTAATCCTATTAATCATCGCAGCTTATTACATCTTTAATTCATCTAATTCTAAAGGATCGTGTTGCATGAACCATCCATCTCGTACACATACTGTACAGGATATATTAAGTGAACGCTATGCACGTGGTGAGATTGATAGAGAAGAATACCTTGAACGGAAACAAGAACTGTCGGGGGCAAAAGCAGCTAACAGCTATTAAAAAGAAATGATCCAGCGTTACTTTATAGATGGAATTAATATCTAAGGCAGTATTTATTGAAAATTAGTTTGAAGGAGGAATTCATATGATGGGTGGTTGGGGTAACATGATGGGCGGATGGGGATACGGTGGTTATGGAAGTGGCTATGGGTGGAGTATGATGGGTATGGTCATGCCGCTCATCTTAGGGATTGGGATTATTCTACTGGGTATCTATCTATTTCGTCGCAATGCCTCGCACGTTCAGACAGGAGGGCAAGGTAAGCATAGTGGAATGGACATCCTGCGTGAGCGATATGCGCGTGGCGAGATAGATTCTGCTGAGTATCAGAGCCGGAAACGGGATTTAGAGAGTAAATGAGTAGAAAACCTTAAAAGCGGCTGAGGATTAATCCTTAGCCGCTTTTAAGGTTTTTTCTTCATTCTAGCCCAAACCTGTTCAAGGTTATGGTCCCTAAGTTTTTATAGTTCGTATTATTGTTTAACGTTTTACGCATAGATAACCGGGCTTTGTGTAATCGCCATTTAACTAACTCCACGGAGCAATCTAAAATCTCGGAAACTTCCTTTGTCGAACAACCATTCAGCTCTCTCAAGACAAAGACTTCTTTTTGCTGATCGGGTAAGTTTGCTATGGAACTAAAGATAATATTCCTCGTTGCATTTTTTTGGCAGGCTCGGTCCGGGTCCTGTAAGGTATCAACCTTTGAAAATTTAGGATCGGCTTGCTCTGCGGCCATCTCCTTGCGAACACAGCTCTTTCGTTGATGGTCAACCGTAACATTTACAGCTATTCTATATAGCCAGGTAGAGAATTTTGACTTACCGTTAAACGAGTGTTTTGATTGAAAGGCTTTTAGAAACGTTTCCTGCGTTAGATCTTGAGAGAGGTAGTAATCACCCGTCATTCCATAGATTAAATTAATAATCTTTTCTTGATTTTGGGAAATTATTTCTTCAAAGGAAAGATCCCCTTCAGATGAATCTGCAGTATAAAGATTTTCCTTGATTTTCACATTGTTCACTCCTTCGAAATTTAACACTAAATATAAGGATGCCCAATAAATTGGATATTAAATTAAACGTTTGGATAGTTATAAATATATTGTAACAGACAAAACCCTCGGATGTGGAGGTCCGACGGGTTTTGCTGTTACGTTTAAATTGTATGAATTATCTGCGTTGATATCGGTCCCTAATGAGCCTATCAATAGAAACAGTTCCAGCCCCGTTAACGAATAAGAAGAGTGCGACTAAGAAAAGTACAAAAACATATTCGATTCCGCCTTTATCTAAGAAGAAACCGTTCGGCAGATGAACCGTAAAAGCTGCTCCTAGCGTAACGAGAGCAATTCCCAGAGCAGCAGGTCTCGTTAATAAGCCTAAGATTAAAGCTAATCCGGCAAAAAACTCAACTAAAATTACCAAACCGGCTATGGGAGGGGCCAGATGTACAGTCTGAGTCAAGTAGCCCATAGTTCCACTCCAACCATATCCCCCAAACCAACCCAATAATTTTTGTGCTCCATGAGCGAAAAACACGATTCCGAGAGCGAGGCGCAAAAGTAGATCAGTTTGGAGTGAAGTGCCTGTAAAGACTTTTTCATATAGGCTTTTTTCATTAGTTAATGCACCAACTACAGGAAAGTTTTTAAAGATATCGTCAGTATGAGGACCTTTAGCAAAGTCAATGGTTAAATCTCTACCAGCTTTTATTCCAGCATGTTCTCCATCTTTGAAGACACTAGATACATCGTAAACGTTTCCTTGATAACCCACATAGGCGGGTTTCTTAATTCCGTTAAAATCACTTAATTCAGTAACTGTGAATTTTCTCATCATAATAACTCCTTATTTTTCGGGTAAACCTTAGCGTTCAACCGATGTATTTTTTTTGCCTAGGCGGTACCAACCTAAGCTTTATATAATTAAGACGGATTAATTTCTATTTGGATAGTAAAAAATAAAAATAAATAAAAAATAACGTTGTAAGAAACTCAATCAAAGAACCATTTTAGGTTTTCTTTATTATTCAGGGTCTTTCTTCATGAAAAATTCATAACAAATTCATAACTCATTCACAGCTTAATCGTATTGATTAGGTATACTTTGAGACACGAAGATAAGGATGCAAGTGAGAATAGTTAGCGGTACAAAATTGAACACGGATCTACTGATTTTAGCCATCGGGGTATTTCCTGATACTGAATTTTTAAAGGATAGCGAAATTAAGTTGGGAGCCAAAGGGCATATATTAGTCAATGAAAAAATGGAGACAAATGCTGCCGATGTATTTGCAGTAGGAGATGCAATTGAAGTCGTTGATTTTGTAAACAAGCAAAATTCGGCAGTTCCATTAGCGGGTCCTGCCAATAAACAGGGTAGAATTGCGGCTGATAATATAGCAGGCTTAAGTACGTCTTATAAGGGTACTCAAGGTACTTCAATTATTAAGGTTTTTGGATTAACTGCAGCAAGTACTGGCAATAATGAACGAACGTTAAACAGATTAAATATCCCCTATAAAGTTATTACCGTTCATCCAGTTTCACATGCCTCTTATTACCCAGGAGCTCTTCCAATGACCTTGAAACTTATTTTTAATGAGGAAGGTAAAATATTAGGAGCTCAAGGCGTTGGCTATGATGGTGTGGACAAGAGAATTGACGTCATAGCGACCGTCATTAGACTGTGTGGAACAGTCACTGATTTATCAGAGTTGGAGCTTTGCTACGCGCCACCTTTTTCTTCAGCAAAGGATCCTGTCAATATGGCAGGCTATGTTGCGGAAAATGTTTTAGCTGGAAGAGTGGATGTTATTACAACAGAACAACTATTGGCTTATGATAAAGAAAACACGTTATTATTAGATGTGCGTACTGAAACTGAATTCAATAATGGCCATCTTGAGGGAGCAGTAAATATACCGGTAGATAGCCTAAGAGAAAGAATAGGAGAGTTAGACAAGGGTAAAGAGATCCTTGAATATTGCCAAATAGGACTTAGAGGATATGTGGCTTCTAGGATTTTAACTCAAAATGGTTTTAAGGTTAAAAACATAGATGGAGGATATAAATGTGTTTCAATGTTTAACTTTAAGCCAAATAGAGTGGATAATTCGGATAACACAAAAAGACTGATGCTAGATCCAGATACACAAGTTGTGAAGGGCGAAGTAGAAAAAGGATTAACGATTATGACAAAAGCCTTGATGCTTGTGGATTATGTTGTCCGGGGCCGCTGATTCAAGTTAAAGCGTCAATAGATCAACTTAACGATGGTCAAATTCTTAAAGTTACTGCTTCTGATCCCGGGTTTTATGAAGATATTAAGGCATGGTGTGTTAAAACAAATAATGAGCTAGTTGATATTGGAAGGGATAAAGGTATGATCCAGGCCTTTATAAAAAAAGGCAATAAATTGAACAGCGGGAGGAAATGGAGAATAAGGGTTAAGATGACTAAAGGCTCAGACCGATTATTAAGGGTCCGAGCCTTTAGTCATCTCCCCAAGTTAAAGACCCGTCTCAGGAGATGTCCCACTCCATAAATATGAAACACCGATATACTTTTTAGCAGTTGCAATACTAACATTTGTTTTCTCTGGTGGTGTTGGGTATTATTCTTTTTACTGAACCATATCAACTCCCATTATTAGTGTCTGTTACAAAAAGC
>DOPS01000355.1:38552-54083 GCA_003512645.1 Desulfosporosinus sp. | reverse complement strand
GCAACGTAGACATACAATTCGGTGATCAATGTCGCTACGCTCGCTCCATATATCCCATAGCGAGGAATTGCATATAGATTAATCACGATATTTATTAAAGCGGCACTACCCTGAATCTTAGCTCGGGTCCATTGCCGATCTGTGGTTGTCAACACATCCCCTAGGGAGAAACTCAGGCATTCCAGAGCAAAAAACCAACTTAGAATCATCATGATCGGAACAGACTCTGGAAAACGACCGTTATAAAGCCAGGTCAACAATGGATCTGCTAAAACAAACAGTAGAACACTCCCAGGAATTCCAACCGCACTTAAGACTTTAAAAATCTTTTCAATCGTTCCTCGATGTTTTTCCTTACTTTCCACTCCGAGCTGGAATAGAATTGGGTAAAGTACGCTCGTTAAAATCCCCGGTATAAACAAGAGAATTGCAATTAAGCGATAGGCTGCCGAATAAATCCCAACCTCTACTGGGGGACGCATTAAGGAAAGCAAGAATATATTGATCTGGAAATAAACAAATAAAAATATGACTGCAATCCCGTAAGGAAAGCCAGCCTTGAGCATACCCGCTAGGCGGGAGAGGTCAAACTCAAGTCGAATATGACGCCGTAGGTGGACATATAAAAAAAAGGAAATTAAAATCGCTGTTGTTAATTGAGCAACGGTGATCAGCAGTACATTTCCCTGTTTAACCACAACCAAAATTGTTATAGCACCAATGAGAAATGTCGAAGCGAACTGATACAGGGCTGCGAAATACATTTGTTGTTTTGCTTGAAAGTAGTTATAGACGGTTGCGTCTAAGGCATTCAACCCACTGGCTAGACCAAGGACCATGATCATCCCTCGAATTGACTCGTTATAGCCTGCTGGATACATTAGAGCCAGCATAAGCGCATAGATCGCCAGCGAAGTAATCACCTTAAATAAGAGTGTATTTCCGAGATAAAGCGGTAAAACACGTTCATCCCGAGAACCCTCTTGAACCATATAGTTACTTAATCCAAAATCCGCAAAGAGGATAAACGTACTGACAAAGGCGAGGGCAGCGCTGTACTCTCCGAATATTTCTGGTCCTAGATAACGAGCGACTGAGATTCCCACTACAGCGGAAATCGCTTTGGAAAGCACACTAGCCACACTTAATGCGGCAGCATTCTTAAGGACTAAACGAAGTTCCACCGGAGTCCTCCCTTCTATCGAGTCATGATCTCCTCATAGATCTTTAAGGTCTTCTGGGCATTGTATTCCCAAGTAAATTGGCGACTGACCAAGTCTTTGCCCCGGGTTCCCATCACCTTGGCTTGGCTTGGATTCCTAAGGAATTCCCGGATTGCCTCAGTAAGAGCCAAAACGTCCCTTGGCGGAACTGCCTTGCCCACTGATTCTTGGGCCAGGACCTCTGAGATCCCCTCTCCAGTTGTGCCAATAATCGGTTTGCCGTGAGCCATGGCCTCTAAATATACGACCCCAAAGGCTTCGTTCCAACTCGGCAAGATAAAGACTTCACACTGGGCCATTTCTTCCATGGCCTCATGATGGGGCAGACTTCCCAGGAACACGACATGGCTGTGTAATCCTAATTCCTTAGTTAGAGCTATCAGTTCAGCCCGTTCTGATCCGTCTCCCACAATTCGGTATTCTAAGTCTGGGAATTCGCGAATTAGCTCTGGCAGTGCCTTTATGACCACAGCATGCCCTTTATCCGGGCGCAGGAAACCGACCGTAAGCAGACGACGTCTCGACGTCTTTAGTCCTTGCTCTAATCCCTGCTCCGAATAGGTTCCTTGAAGTTCTGATCCCTGCAGATCTAGGCCCTGCAGTTCTAAGGGCTTAACTACGTCTTGTAAATCCACGCCATTATAGATAATCCTATATTTCTCAAGTTGCCCCGCCCAAGTTTCCAGTGCATATTGGCTTCTGAGTTTTTGGCTGACTAGGATAACTGCCGCTGCGCCTTTGAGCGTTGTTCGGACACTCTTAGCACAAGTTCGACTACGGTTCAAGGTGTACGCGAAATCTTGACCATGGATTGTAACGACTACTGGGATATTATACTTCAATCCGAAGCTCAGAGCCGCAGCACCATCGGGGTGAGCGACATGGGCATGAATAATATCCACACCTCGTCTGATTTGGTCAGTAAAAACTCTTTGTAGCCCATAAGCATAAGTCTGGGGGTAGTACTCAAAAAATAAAGACCGAGGGAATTCTATCACACGGGGGTGGAATACCGGGAATCCATCGGGTTGCTCCTTAAAGGGAACCCAGGGATAACCTCCCCATTTTCCTCGTCCAGCCATAAATCTTGGCATCCAGGGCACTGGAGCTACGACGTTCACTTCTACCCCAAGACGCGCCAAAGCTCTAGCCTGCTGGCGCACAAAAATTCCACCTAGGGGGCTAACTGAATTTGGATACATGTGAGAAAGCATTAAAACGCGCATCTTAATGATCCGCCTTTATAAGGATTCGCTGATAGAGTTCTAAGAGTTTGCTTTGTTCTTTTTCCCAAGTATATTCCCGGTGAAAAGCATCCCAACCCTTTTGCCCCAAGTCCAAGGCTTTTTGGGGGTCCTCTAAGAAGGTACAAATATCCTTGGCTAAATTTTCCGGATCTCCAGGTTTTGTTAATAAACCGCATTGGTTCTTGTCGATAATCTCTTCGATATAGCCAAAGCGTGAGCCAATCACGGGAAGACCTGCTGCCATATACTCAAGCAGTTTAACAGGGATCGCCTTTTGATAATTAAGAGTGGGAAGTAAAGGAACAAGAGCAATAGAACTCTGGGCCAAAATTTCAGGCACCTGCTCATAGGGGACTTTACCCCTCAATCTTACATTTCCCTGCTTCAACCAAGGATTGAGATCCGAGAATTCCGGACCTAAATCCGCGGAATCCACCGGACCAACAAGTTCACAAATTGCTTCAGGGTGTTTTTCCCTCACACTAGTCATAGCACGTAAGATGACTTCCAGACCCCGCTCTCGGTTAATTCCCCCGAGATATAAGATGACCGGTGGTTTTACGTTTACAGGACGCGGAAAATCAAACTGACGCTGAAGCGGATAGTTATGCAGGATCTCTCCTTCAGGGTTAACCCGCTGGAAAAGCTCAGCCATGTTGCTATTAACTGTAATGACCGCGGCAAAGGATCGTGCCGACCATTTTTCGAACTGATCCACAGCCCGCGCCACAAGCTTTCTGAATGGCTTAGGCACCCAATAACGCGTCAAAAGACTATCCCCATAATATTCATGGACATCATAAATAACCGGCTTCCGATGCTTACGACTAAGCCTTAAGGCCACAGGGATTAAATCTGGATCATGAAAATGATAGATATCGGCCTTTTCCTGAAGCGCAAGCTTGTAGAGAGCTTTCAGACGCCAAATTCGATCCATCCGAGAGGAGAGAGGAGGCACTGCCTCAATGCGAATGCCTTCCTTTAGTTCAGATTTCTCATAAGGGGCTATAATGACAACTTCGTAGCCCGCTTCGACTAAACTTTTGGCTTCCTTATGAAAAATGCGCTCATCATAGGGAGAATGTGCTGTCGTTAAGATACAGACTTTCAATCTCTTTCCTCTTCTGTTCTGTAGATTATGCCCATATATAGAGCAACCAGAGTCATCAATTGCAGGTTATAGAAGGCCCCTGCAGTAATATTATAGACAAATATTGCCAGGATTGATGCTACAAAGGCAATGGACAGGAGAATTTTATTTTCCCGTATCCCTGGTTCAAATCCGTAAAAATTAAAGGATCTTATCTTCCGCAGGGCTGCTTTAACAGGTCGGAGAAATAGCCAGAGATATATAGCCAAACCGATAACCCCATAGCGCCGGGTCACCAAAGCATATTCATTATCTACCAGCGTGGTCATCGTATCCTTAGCTGTACCCCAACCTAAGATAGGGGATTGCTTGATAAATTCAATGGCATCTCCAGCTCTCATGAGGTGCCCTTGGGCAGATGTACTCTTTTCAAGATTTGTTGCCTCATTCATTCGAGACACAAAGTCCCTGGGAGAGGTGAAAAACAAGGTTAACGTTAGGAGCAGTAAGACCAGGATTTTAACGAGGACACCCTTTTTCCAGTTGAATTTAAACGTGGCCCAGACACTTAGAAAGACGAGTACCGTTGCCGTCGCTAAGAGAGCTGTTCGAGAAATGGTCATAAATGTAAGTTTCAAGGTCAAACCAATCGCCACAAAAAGAATCACTGACTGGAGGCGCTCGTTTCTCCGGAAATAAAACCAGGTCACAAATAATGTCATCATCAGAACTGACGTGATGCCCATGACATTCGGGTTATCAAACGTTCCTAAAACGCGAGGAGGATTAGCATTCACAAGATTATCCAAGTGGGCCTGGGCAAAGAAAGGTGTTAGCCACTCATTGACATTGGCCAGATTAAGAAATTGCCCCCACGAAAGTAACAGTATAAAACCCAACCCTACGAGAAACGTGTTGCGGAGGGCCTCGAATTCAGCTCCTTGTATCCTCAGGGAAACTGCTAGCGTAATTATCAAATAATACTTGAAGAGTGTGACCCCTTCCATGACATCCCGTATGCCGAAGGACCCGTTTAAAAACAGCACGGCATAAAGGTTCGAAATTACGATAGACGCAAAGAATAGTAAAAATACTATGGTTACTGCTCTTAAACCACTTCTCTCACCCTCATGCTCCGACCCATAATCATACAAGTAATTGCTGGAACGACGTGTTAAGCGCAGGAGCAGATTGAGAGCAAATGCCCCAAAGATTAGCGCATCATCCAAACGAATACGCGGCAAACTCGGACGAATTTCTAGCGAGGGAAGAAGCATAGCGGATAACATTATCCCGATAAGGAGAAACAATTTATTTATGTTCGCACGAGTAATCCCTGTGTTCCAAAACATTTTTAACCTCCTTATCTGTTAACCTTTAATGATGCTGGCAATCTCATGTTGTTGTTCAAGGCTCAATTCCGGATAACAAGGTATCGCAAGTGCTTGTTCACACGCTTTTTCCGTTACTGGGAAATCCCCTACTTTATATCCTAGGTCCCGGAAAGCCTTTTGTAAGTGGAGAGGCACGGGATAATAAATAGCATTGGCTACTCCACCAGATTTTAGGCGCTCCATAAGAGCACTACGTTCTTCGGTACGGAGGACATATAAATGATAGATAGGCAATGCTTGCGGATCTCGACCCGGTATCTGAATCCCTGTGTCGGCAAGAAGTTCATCATAGAGCTTGGCCTTTTCTCGGCGTTCTTCATTCCAAACGTCTAAATAACGCAACTTAACTCTTAATATAGCAGCTTGCATCTCATCAAGACGGCTATTGTAGCCGATTTCTTCATGATAGTACTTTGTTTTGCAACCATGAAAACGGAGCATCCGCAGTTGTGAGGCTAAGTCCTTATCATTCGTAACGATCATTCCTGCATCTCCGTAAGCCCCTAAATTTTTAGTAGGGAAAAAGCTGAAGGTTGCAGCATGACCGATAGAACCGGCTCTTTTGCCCCGATACTCTGCTCCAATCGCTTGAGCAGCGTCTTCAATAACTTTTAGATCGTGACGGGCAGCAATTTCCATGACCCGCTCAACATCTAACATCTGCCCGAAAATATGTACCGGAATAATCGCTTTAGTTCGAGAGGTTATTTTCTTCTCCAGCTGAGTTAAGTCCATATTCAAGGTCACTGGATCAATATCTACGAATACTGGAGTGGCCCCAACCTGAGCAATGGTTTCCGCTGAGGCAAAGAACGTAAACGGGGTAGTGATTACTTCATCCCCAGGGCCAATGCCAAAGGCTTTAAGGGTTAAAACCAAAGCATCCGTACCATTGGCCACCGCCACAGCTTCCTGGGTACCACAGTAAGCAGCAATTTCCTTTTCTAAGGCTTTCATTTCCGGACCGAGAATAAAGACCGATGAGTCTAGTACGTTAAGGACAGCCTGATCAATTTCTTCTTTTATCGTTAGGTATTGAGCCTTCAGATCTAAAAGTGGAATACTCATATTAATCTTCCCTTTCTCTACGGATTTATTAGGGGAGGAAGTTTCTTGGCCCGTTCGTGTGCAAGTTGGGGACGGTTCTTGACTTGCATTTTCAACTTGTATTCCATCTCACTCACTTTGTCTCCTGCGCTCATTTACAGAATTCCCTCTCTGTGCTCTTTAAGCAAAGAATCTTCCTGTCTTGCGTCTTGGGGAGCGAGGGGACAGTTTTCTTGCTTCCATCGCGAGGAACAATCTTTCCTGCATGTAAGTTGCAGGATCCATGAACCGCCCCAGTGACCCTATAGTAGCTCCTCTTTAGGCACCTCCCGAAGGTCTTTGGCTGGGAAACCTTTTAGGACTCGTTTTTCTATAGTGTCTTTAGTAACCAAGGCTCCTGCCGCTACAAAGGTTTCTGGGGCAACGTTAATACCCGGCAAAAGGATGGCCCCTCCACCGATACGAGCCCCGCGCTGAATTGTCGCACCCTTGATTGATTTGAAACGTTTTTCCGTACGCCCCATATAGTTATCATTGGTCGTCGTAACCATGGGAGCAATAAACACTCGTTCTTCAATCTCCATATAGGCTGTGATATACGAACCCGTCTGGATCTTTGTGTATGAGCCAATTTTTGTATCATTTTCTACTGCCACTCCGCTACCGATGACTACGTTCTGCCCGATCAAACATCTCTCCCGCACCACAGCGCCATCTCCGACAAAGGCCGCGTCAGCATAGTATGTCCCAGCGTAAAGAACAGCAGAACACCCGACTGTAAATCCATTCCCCATCCGAAGAGGAGGCAAATCCGCCTGAGCTTTGACGGTACTGGTAGCTGCAGCCTTGGGCAAACGACCGATCGAAGAGTTACTGCCGATAAAGCCGTCCTCTCCAAGCATGGCCTGAGGGTAAATTGTGGTGTGATCACCTATCCTGGTCCGAGCGCCAATTTCCGCTCGTGCACCAATACTAACATAGTTCCCCAGCTCACTGCCAGACCCAACCCTAGCGCCGTCGCCAAGGACACACCCGACGCCCAAGACCACATTTTCGCCGAGCACGACATTTTCTCCGAGCACGCAAAACGGCCCGATCGAAACGCTTGAAGGTACGGTTGCACTGGAGGGGATTAGATGATGAGTCATTATCTTTGCTCCTTTCAATAGCGGGGAGGATTTTGATTTACAACGTTCACTCCGTAAGCTGCGTAGACCAAACTAACGCGCAAAGCCGTCCGCTCCGACGAGTTCCCGGCAATTCGCCATCCCTGGCTCAGTTGCCGGTTGGAAACGTCCTTGTTTCCAACTCGTCTCCGCTGCCTGCTTTTCGCGAAGTTTGGTAGGCTACTCGCTTAAGTCGTTCTCTTTTGTAAATCAAAATCCTGTGATGCTCATGAGATCGAGAGACTTGCAAGCATCCTTTAGAAGGAGACTAGTAATATTAGCCAGCATCTCACGCTCTCGTAATCCTAGCCCAGAGAGTTGATTTACAGCAAGCGAGTCCTCTACGCGAGCAGTCAACCAAACTTAGGCCAACCTGCGCTTTCATCAGCGGGGCGGGATACAGGACGTATCCCGCGCCAACTGAGACAGGAGTCGAATTTGGCGGAACCCCGCCCACTTGCATTAGCAGGTTTGCCTTAGTTTGGTCTGCGAGCGTAGGGACGGAGCGGCTGTAACTCAACTCTCCGCGGCTTCGTTACTCTGCTACCATCGGAAACACAACCGGCGCCTTCGTCTCCTGGCACTTATAAATCGCCAAGATGATCTCTAAAGCCTTCCGTCCTTCTTCTCCTGCTATGGCAGGTTCCCGATCTTCTCGAATTGCATGGATTAAATCTAAAATAAGCTCTCTATGTCCAAAGCCGTACACGTTCGGAGGATCCCCTTCTTGGCTTTCGAAGATCTCTTTTTTCTCTTCTGCACTGTCCGGGAATTCCCAGACTTCGATTCTATTGACTGCGATTCCGCCGACGATGACGGAACCTGTCTCACCGAAGACATTGAGAGTCTCTTCAATGTTCGTGGGATAGATGGTTGAGGCAGCCTCAATGAGTCCGATGGCCCCATTTTTAAACTTGATAACGGCCGCTCCCATGTCTTCCATTTCAATTTTGCGCATAAAGGTCGCGGTATATCCAAAAACCGACTCTACAGGACCGAATGTCCACTGTAAAAGGTCGATGTTATGAATCGACTGATTCATTAAGACTCCACCATCATGGAGCTTCGTTCCACGCCAAGGTGCTTGGGTATAATAGTTATCATTGCGATTCCAGCGGACGGTAGCTTGTCCATGGGTTAATTTGCCGAAACGGCCATCCTCCACAGCCCTGCGGAGAAGTTTCACCGAGTCATTAAAACGATTCTGATGAATAACACCGAGTTTAACACCGGCTTTGCGGCAGGCGGCAATCATGGCGTCAGCGGTTTTCAAGGTCATGGCCATGGGCTTTTCGACTAAAACATGCTTACCTGCTTCAGCTGCAGCAATTCCGATTTCAGCATGGATCCCACTTGAAGTAGCGATGGTGACGACATCAATATCTGCTCTCTTTAACATTTCCATATAATCGGTATAGGGCTCTGCTCCGTATTTATCGGCAAAGTTTTGGGCTAGCTCTGGTACTATATCGCAAACTGCAACAAGTTCTGCTTCAGGAATTGCCAATATGGATTCCGCATGTTTCGGGGCAATCCGCCCGCACCCAATGATTGCAAACCGCATTTTCTTTTCTCCGTTCATCAATTCAAACCACTCTTTTCTTTGATTTAGATTTATAAGTAAATTATTTATGTTTCCCACTTAGTTAAGGTTCATTTCCTCACACAGAATTTGCTTTCTGCTCTACAAGTATAGGTTTAAGGGGAATCTGTCGATTCCCCTTAAACCTGAGTTACTATAGGCTACAATCGCCGGAAACTAATTGGTATTAGATTTTAACGATCTTCTCACGATTTTCCAAGACGCCTTTTGTAGCGTTCCGTGTATCCACCACAAGTTTAGCCTTATCAACAATGCGATCATAATCCACTGTGCTATGGTCGGTCAAAATCAATACACAGTCCGCGTTAGCTAAGACTTCATCTGTCAAGGGTACGCTCTTCATGAGGAGTGTGCTCCCACCATGCGGCTCAATGACTGGAATAAATGGGTCATGATAGGTAATCTTAGCCCCTTGTTTGCGCAGGAGTTCAATGATTTTTAAAGCGGGTGATTCTCTCATATCGTCAATATCTTTTTTGTAAGCTACACCAAGGACAAAGATTTCCGCATCCTTCAAACTCTTATTGACTTCATTCAAGGCTCTAACCACTTTATTAATCACAAAGTAAGAAACTTCCACATTGATTTCTCCCGCAAGCTCAATGAAGCGGGTATGGAAATCGTATTCACGCGCTTTCCAGGTAAGATAAAACGGATCGATGGGAATACAGTGACCACCTACTCCAGGACCAGGATAGAACGTCTGAATGCCAAAGGGTTTTGTACCGGCAGCTTCTACGACTTCCCAGATATCGATTCCCATCCGGTCACAAAGCATCATCAATTCGTTGACCATGGCGATGTTTACAGCCCGATAAGTATTTTCAAAGACTTTCGTTAATTCCGCAGCGGCAGGCGAAGAGACGGGCACCACATTCGAGATTGTTTGGATATAAAGTGCATACGCTATCTCTAAGCAGATCGGGGTCATCCCTCCCACTACTTTTGAGGTATTTTTCGTGCTAAAGCGTTTATTTCCTGGATCGACGCGTTCTGGTGAGAATGCGAGGAAAAAATCCTTGCCGACTTTAAGTCCCTTTTTTTCTAGGGAGGGAAGAATGACTTCCTCCGTGGTCCCAGGATAAGTCGTGCTTTCTAACGTAATCAACTGCCCCGGGCGCAGATATTTAGCGATCACATCTGTCGATGACTGAATGTACGATATATCTGGATCACGGGTGATTGTTAAAGGTGTGGGTACGCAAATGATTACAACGTCGCATTCAGTCAGACGAGAGAAATCCGTAGTAGCTACAAAGATACCACTCTGAATAATATCCTTAAGGTCTTCATCCTTGACATCACCGATATAGTTGTCTGCGGCATTTACTTGGTCAACACGTACTGAGTTAATGTCAAAACCTATGACTGGAAATCCGACTTTTCCTTTTTCTACAGCCAAAGGAAGTCCGACATACCCTAAACCGATAACCCCTATGCGTGCCTCATGCTTTTGAATTTTTTCTTTTAATGTTTTTGCTACAACATCGTCGCTAGTTATAACGTTCTTTACGGTCATCATCTTCTTGATTTCCTCCTTATTGGTTGACTGCTGTTTTTGTCGCCTTTTTACGGAAGGCTGGAATGACGGTCTGTAACAATTCAATGACTTCATCTCGCGTTAGATAACTGCCTCGATCTCGAACTTTATGCGTGAGCTCTTCTAAAAGTTCAACGTTTATATGGTTTGGTTTAGCGACGAATATCCGACTATGCTTTGTTGACGTAACCCCTTCTTCAGCAGTCAATAACTCTTCAAAGAGCTTTTCACCCGGCCGAATCCCTGTAAACTGAATTTTTATATCAACATCAGGTTCGAAGCCCGAGAGTCGAATCAAGTCTTTTGCTAAATCGACGATTTTAACGGGTTTGCCCATATCCAGAATGAAAATTTCCCCACCCAAGGCCATAGCCCCTGCCTGAATGACTAATTGAGCGGCTTCCGGAATCGTCATGAAATATCTCACCATATCAGGGTGGGTCACAGTAACCGGACCGCCCTGAGCAATTTGTCGCTTAAACGTAGGAATGACACTCCCTCGACTTCCTAGGACGTTTCCGAACCGAACTGCGACAAACTTTGTGTTTGAGCGAAGATCCAAGCTTTGGATGATCATTTCTGCCGTTCGTTTGGTTGCCCCCATGACACTTGTGGGATTGACCGCTTTGTCGGTGGAAATAGAAACAAAGGTTTTCACATTGATTTTATCGGCTGCCTCTGCCAGATTTTGTGTACCGATCACATTATTCTTCATAGCCTCTTCAGGATTTCTTTCCATCAAGGGAACATGCTTGTGGGCTGCAGCATGGAATACGACGCCAGGCTTGTATCTATTAAAAATCAGGAATACCTTCTCCCGATCTTTGATATCTAATATTTCTGTTATATAGTCGATTCCAGGGCGTTCAGCACGCAACTCCTGTTCAATATCAAAAATACTGTTCTCTCCATGTCCTAATAAGACAAGTTTTCCTGGATTAAACCTAGCAATCTGACGGCAAATTTCCGAGCCTATCGAGCCTCCTGCACCTGTGATGAATACTGTCTCTCCTGAGACATAGCCCGCTACTTCCTCTAAATCAACAGAAACAGGGTCACGGCCCAGTAAATCCTCCACTTGCACCTGCCGAATCGGATTGACATTGATATCTCCACTAATAATATCATAGACGCCGGGCATGATTTTGAGCTCGACCCCTAATTTTTCACAAATTTGCACAATTTCACGAACAGATTCGCCTGAAGCTGATGGCATGGCAATAATCACTTCATCGACGTTATGCCCTTTTACGATACGGGCAATATCCTTGCGCGTGCCCAAGACTGGAATTCCAAGTAATTGCAGCTTCTGTTTTGAATGATCATCATCAATAAAAGCAACAGGACGTCCATCCCGATAATTGCGATTTTTTAATTCTCGCGCGGCTAATACCCCGGCATCGCCAGCCCCAACAATAAGTACCTGCTTTTGCGAGCCTGGAACATGTCGTTCAAAAGCATTTTCCTGTAAGATCCGCCATATAAACCTCGAACCACCAATTAAAAAGACCATGGCTAACCACAGAAGCATTGCAGCAGTATGTGGCATCCTAACATAAGAGAGAGTGGCAGCATTAGATAGACCATAAAAATAAACTACCGCCACTGTTCCACCCGTTCCAACGGTCACTGCATAAACAATCGAGAGTAACTCCCCCGTACTTGCGTACTGCCAAAGACGATTATATAGCCCGAAGACGTAGAAAACCGCAAGATATAAAATAGTCGCACCAATGGCTGTGTGATAATAGGTTTGATAATAATCTAAGGGTATGCCTTCTTCGAAGCGCAAATAAAAACTACCGAAAGCTGCTAAGTTGATTAACATAGCATCAATCAGCATTAAGATCATCGTTCGTCTGCGAAATGACAACTAACTCAGCCCCTTCTTGAGTAAACCAGCCAGTAAACTTCAGACGGAGTTAACTCCACTTGAAGTAAGTTTCCTATATCGCTCTAAAGTTTACTACAACTAACTTGGTTTTACAACTAGCAACAGTTCACCAACGCTTGCTGGCAGGCTTTGATTTAGGTTCTACGCGAAGTCTTCTTCTTAGCTTGGTAACCTATCATAAAATAACTATAGGGTAAAAAACTAATCAATCTTACACTTACATAGCTAAATATTAAGGTCATCACTAGCACGATTGGATAGAATATCCAATCGTCATATTGAATATTATGGTTCTTAAGTAGTTTAATCATCGATTGATTAAAAAAGATGTGTATTAAGTATATCCCGAAAGAGTATACCCCTATATTATGTACAAGTTTCGCAAGGACACTCCTTTTCGTTACAAGATCTCGGGCGAGATTATATAAAAACAAAAAGGAAATAACCCTAAAAATTGGATAGATTAATTCCGCCCCTATAAAGAAATAGGCTGGAATAGTATTATAGCGATACCCTGTTGTCAACCCTATAATAATAAAAAAACTAGCTGCGATGGTTAACGCCAAAGATAATGTCAGCAAAAGGGGAGTTAGGCGACTGAATCGACTTTTTAATAAATCATAATGATCGGATATGTAAATCCCAATTCCAAAATAAAAAATATAACCAATAAAGTTAATCTTAATGACCGTCAAGTATGGGGTGTATATACCTACCATATACATCGTCTGGATGATCAACAATAAGGTGACCAACAGTTCTATCTTATCTCTTCGTCTAAAAAAGTCATAAACCTTAATAAGGATCGGATATAAAAGATAAAATTGAATAATTATTAAAAAGAACCAAAGATGATATGATGCATCTGCTTTTAAGATACTTGTGAATAGAAGCTTGAAATTTGAACTGAATGAGTTACTCTGTATAACAGCACCTTTGTTAAATACTGTATATAATACAGAAAATAAGATGTATTGTGGAATAATCGATCGTACCCTCTTTTTATAGAACTCTAGCAAAGAGAAGTCATCACGGTATTTCTTCGCTAAAACAAAGCCTGAGATCAAGATAAATAGGGGCACTGCAAACTGGGAGAAGATATCGATCCATAAATTAAGTATCACTAAAGTATTAAACTGCGGTACTTCCGTAAAATAACCTGTTGTATGGATAGCAATAACGGCTACAACACCAAATCCTCTGAGATAATTAATTTCCTCAATTGTGTGAGTTGTTGTTTGACCACTCCTACCCTTAATCATGTCAATCCACAATTCCCTTCTTCGGAGAACCTTGCCTCGTATTAAGCTTAATATTCCTGAGGGATTCTGTAATAACTACATCTGTCTGATGCTGGAAGATCCGGATTGGGGTGAGGGATCTATGCAGACTACAGTCGGAATTTAACAACTTTAGAGTAACGTACTTATAGAGTTTTTAGTACTTTATCAGTAATTAGTAGTACTTCTTAGCAGGAAATTCGGGAAACTTCGGTCTAAAACCTTCTTCAACCTCTCCGAGCGCTAAAGATTTTCCGTATGGAACATGTTTTGCTATTTTATAAATAAGCAATGGGATAATAATTCCCACTACAAGAAAGCGGATTGGTGTGATCGCGATAAACTGGCGAACAAGATAAACTGACGCTATATGCAAATACATGATTACCATGGCCGCTCTCCCCAGGCGAACTAGGGAGTTCTTGATAAGAGGCCAGCGAGTAAAAATCATACTAATTTTAATCAGTAATAATGTGAAAACCAGAGGCAGGATTAGATTCGTCCCAAAATAATAGTATTGTCGATGCTTCATATCTAACCCATAATCCAGGATCTGATGAGAATAAAGATAAATAAAGCTTAATAGAACCAGAAAGGATAATCCAAAAATTATATTTCGGAGGATAGCTTTCTCCAAAAATTGATATTGCTTAATTAAATGACCTAAGGCATAGAAAACAAGAGCGTATAATCCAACATCTACATTCCAAGGAACAAAACTATTCATCCAATAGCGGGATTCCCCATAGGCCAATAAAAAGCAACCTACTAAAAATATTCCTTTATAGAACACCGAAGGGACCTTTCGGCATAAATAATCGTAAGCTATTTGCACACTAAACAAACATGTTGTGAACCAAAACGTTGCGTAAACACCTTCCAAGAGGCTCCCACCTAATAAAAATGCTTTCCAATGGCCCTGCAAAAAATAGCCTATCGTTTGACCTTTCCATAGGCTTACACCCATCATCGTCAGTGTCAAAAGTGTTAAGTAAAAAAGATAAGGGATTAATAAATGTTGTGCTTTTTTCTTGGCATAAGCAAGCACTGTTTGTTGAGGTTTTAATCGATATAAATATCCACTAACAAAGAAAAACAGTGGCATGTGAAACCAGAACATATAAAAAGCGTTTTTACTTCCTGAATGCCCCCAAACTACTGACAGAATCCCTAGACCTTTTAGGATATCAACCCATTCAATCCGTTCTGATTTCAAATCATTGACGGCACCCACGATCCAATCCCCCTCTTTCCTCTCTGAACCATAGTACCATAGACCATGGTTTTTTACTAAAGGAAACTTGGCTATGGCCATCAAGGTACTCTTATCTCGAACATCCTTGTTCACGCCTTGGACAGCGCATAAGAAAAGACTATCTGTCATTTTATTTTTGACGATAGTCCTTTGCAACTTACTGGATTGTACTCTCACCCGTAATCAACCAGCGGTTATTTTGTTTCACTAGATTAACTCGTACCTGCACGATTTGTTCATGCTCTTCCCCAACTGCTGTGCCATCCGTCAAGTTATAATCCCTTGCCGTGTACCGATAATCGACGCGAAGGGTGGCTGTGTTTTCACCTAAACTTTCCACATCTACTTGATCAAAGTTTATTTCACTGACATCGATTCCAATACTTTGAACTAAATATTCTTCTGCTCGCCGTGCATGTTTTTCAAACAAATCCCCCGTATAAGCTTTAGCTAGCTTTTGTCGGAAGGTGGCCATGTCTGTTGATTTCCAGGCCCCAAAGAAAATTCCAATATTCTGCTTGTAGTCCGTAATGACTTGTTGGGCCAAAAGGGATTCTCCATTATGCGAGCTAGAATTATCATCTTTTTCTGGTTCGTTCAGATTATTTACTACGCTATTTTCAAATGGACCATCCGTTTGGATGCTTTGGATTGGAGGGGTTTGAACTTGATTATTGACCACTCCGGAAACTGTTTGTATTTTATCTTCGCCACGCAGTTTAGAGATAAAAGACGTTGGAGAACTCGAATTCGTGATTAAAGATACACCTACTGTCCCGACCAGTATACCAA
>DOPS01000355.1:0-38498 GCA_003512645.1 Desulfosporosinus sp. | reverse complement strand
AAAAAAACACAAGGCCTGTCTGATCTAGGCAAGCCTTGTGGATATTTAGTTTTATTCAGCCCTTAACTTCAGCGTTCAACCTTGTAAAACAAGGTCACAGTATACTGAGTTTAGTTGCCTATTCAATTTAATCTCGATATTCCTAAAAGCTTCTATTCTCTTAGCCTATTAATATTTAACAATCCCTCCTAAATTTTCTGATCAGCTTGCAAGCAATTTCCAATGTTTTATTAAAAGAACTTATTCATTAATAATTTTTATGTTAAATTTTAGATTGTTAGTGTCTATGCATTTACCCATTTTCTACTCATAGCCATCTGCACCTTGGAAACATTCAGCATTTTTATTATCGCATAAGCTACTATTACTAAACAATATCTCATTCCTGCTTCAATTGCCTTGTATGTTGCCTGAATTAATTTCGTTTGGTTGCAAATGGCGTCGCTCCGTAGATCTTGGAATTTGCATCATAACGCATAAGCTGGGAATCAAGATCATGAATTCCTTGATGGAATTGTTCAATCCTCGTTTTATCTTTCGAATCGAAGGCGTCAATTCCACTGTTAAGGAGAATATCAAAGTAAGTGGTAAAGGTCACAGCTTTGGCAGCGCTCGCTTCATTCTTGTACTGCTTGTCCAACAATGCTTTGTGGAATACAATGTACTTTTTAATATCTTGTTCATTCATTTGCGGGCCCGCTGCCGGTCCATAGAGATAACCGTCTACATATTGGTGGATGTTCCATGCAGAACCGAAGACTAAAGTTTTAGCATCATTGCTTAAGGCCGTCTCACCGAAGAACATTGCAACCGAAGGTGCCAAATTGATCAGTTTGGTATCCGGTTCGCGATATTTGTTCTTAGATCCGACATCGCCTTGGGGAGGCGCGTTGAGTGTAAGGGGTGCTGTCGGTACTGTAATCGTTTGGGCAACACCCGATGTTGCAGGTGGGGCAGTTCCCTCTGGCAAAACTGTTCCGTTACTGCCATTAGCGCCGTTAACTGCTGGAGTCTGAATGACTACCTGGTCAGTGATAGCGCTTTGTTGTCTGAAAACCTTCCAGACACTGGGACCATAAACCCCAGCAGCAACAACAGCACCCGCTAGAACTAAAGTTCCCGCTAAGGTCACTATCCTCTTTTTGTCGATTGGTATCATTGGTCTCTTCCCTCCTTCATTCATTATTATGGTACGTTAGTATATTACCAATTATTGGGAGAAAAGGTTGTCGTTTTTGCTGTAGTGCGTAGCCCATTTTCCGTTCTCTATTTTCCTGAAAACTAATAGATAGCTCCTCATCGTTTAAATTCGCGAAGATCAGGCAGCATTATCCAGAATAATTTGCACTTTAGGCGAATCTAAAGAACAATTTGTTATGATGAAAAATTCCCTCTCATTGTTAAAAACGCTTAACAATGGGAGGGAATTCTTTACGATGCGGAAAGGGGACACACCTGCTGAAGTTAATAGCTGTTCTTAGGGACAGGAATGTCCCCAACTAAATGTCGAATTTGCGAACCAGGGTTCGTAGGTAGTTCATAAGGTCCTCTGCAAGATATTCTCGGCGCAGCGCATAATCAATCGTTGCTTCCACAAAACCCAATTTGTCACCGACGTCGTACCGTCGGCCTTCAAATTCATAAGCAAGAATTTCCTGATATCGACCAAGCTCCTTAATTCCATCGGTGAGTTGTATCTCCCCACCTTTGCCTGATGGAAGGACACTTAAAATATCAAAAATCTCAGGATTTAAAATATATCGTCCCATAATTGCTAAGTGTGTCTTGGGAGCATCTTCGGAACGTGGTTTCTCAACCATATCCTTGGAACGATAAAGTCGATCCGCAAATTTTTCGCCGTCCACAATCCCATATTTGGAGGTATCCTCGAGTGGAACCTCCTGAACCCCTACGATACTTGCTCCGTAGCGTTCGTATTGGTTCATCATTTGACGCAATGCAGGCACTTTGGAGTGGATAACATCATCTCCCAACAGAACTGCAAACGGTTCATTTCCTATAAATTTCCGAGCGCTATAGATTGCATGGCCCAAACCCAACGCCTCTTTTTGCCTTACGTAATAAATATCCGCCAACTGAGCAATATCCTGTACCAAATCTAAGAGTTCATCTTTGGCGTTTTTTTCTAAATAGGCTTCTAATTCCATTGAGCGGTCGAAATGGTCTTCTATAGCCCGCTTGTTCCGCCCTGTAACAATAACTATATCTTCAATTCCAGATTTAATAGCCTCTTCTACTATGTATTGAATGGTTGGTTTATCAACAATAGGCAGCATCTCTTTCGGTTGAGCCTTTGTTGCTGGCAAAAAACGGGTTCCCAGCCCGGCTGCCGGAATTACTGCTTTTCGAATTTTTCGCATCTTTTAACTCTCCTTTGTTTTAATCAAATTTGTAAGTTCACTTGCCTCTTAATTATATATAACAGTAAGCTAACTAATTCGTATTGCCTCTGTAAATGTTTTCGACATAGGGGTTTAAATCCCTTCCATTTATTGATATAAAATGTAAAATTATTCAAAAACAAAGGTTCTTACTACCTTCCCTCGCTATCCTTAAATAAAATAAAACGCAAGAGCAATATTATCACTTTTGCGTTTTAAATATAGTAATTACTACATTATACCTTATTTTTTTCTTCAGCAGGATTGGCTTTTTCTAAGACTTGGTCAACGACTCCATATTCTTTGGCTTCTTCTGCCGTCATATAATAATCGCGTTCAGTATCTTTTTCAATCTTTTCAATAGGTTGCCCAGTTCTTTCCGCGAGGATTCTATTCATCTTCGCTTTGGTCCGCAGCAATTGCCTAGCGTGAATTTCAATCTCAGTCGCTTGTCCTGAGAGACCATGTCCGCCGATTAATGGCTGATGTATCAAGACTTCCGAGTTGGGAAGCGCGACCCGTTTACCTTTTGCACCGCTCGCCAGCAGGAAAGCACCCATACTCGCCGCCATACCGATGCAAATGGTTCGGACATCTGAACGAATGTGCTGCATAGTGTCATAGATAGCCATACCAGCTGTGATCGAACCTCCAGGGCTGTTGATATAAAGATTTATATCCTTTTCGGGATCTTCTGCTTCAAGGAAGAGCATTTGTGCTACGACAAGATTGGACACATCATCATCGATCCCACCACCGAGGAAAATAATTCTGTCTTTTAATAGACGGGAGTATATATCGTAGGAGCGCTCCCCACGATTCGTTTGTTCTACTACCATTGGGACGAGATAACCCATTCACAATTCCCCCTATTCTCTTTTATTCAGATTACTTCAATTTACTTATTATATTCTTGCCGATTAACTTTATTTTAGTACAAAGGTCAGTTAAGGTCAAATGATTTCTTGAACTTTACGAAAAAACTTGATTTCCAAGAATTCATCCTGAAGTTCTGGAAAAAAATTATCTCTATTTATCTTGATGGTTACTCATTGTTTTTCCTAAATAAATCCTTCCCGTTATTCTTCTTAACCTAATCTAGGATGTGGAATATACTGGTATTAATCATCCACGGAAAGGTGGTCGATGTGACGTGGAGCAATCTAAGAACCAAGTTCCTCTTTATCCATCCCATTATGGACCTTATCCAATAAACCCTAACCTCATTCGGAGGTCTCAACCCCAAATCCCGAAAGCTCGTCACGGTGTCTCTCCCTGCGTACCAATCCTTCCTTTGAGTCAGACACTGGAATTTGGTTATTGGAAACTGTTATCTCCCGCGCTTTTTGGGACAGCCGGCGCGCTTTTTCTAAGCTTGTTTTCTGATGAAAAAAATGATCTTATCGAAGGTTTTGGAGGGACCCTCTTTAAATTCGCTATTGTCGGGTATTCTATTGGTGCTACAGTTGCTGCCTCCTTCGCAATAACTAACGTGTTGAAGAACTCTCGCCCTCCATATGATCATCTATTCCTTCCCATCGGGGGAGCTCTTGTCTCAACCATCTTATTTTTTGCTGCAGATTACTTCCTCCTCTACCGATTTTTCCCGTCCAGTTTTAAAGGGGATGTGGGAGATGACTTTTTGACTCAACTCTTCTCGTTTTGCTATTTTAGTATAACGACTATGGCTACTGGGGACTTAGGTGACATCCTGCCGGCCAATGTAACTGCACGTGCTTTGATCTCCATAGAGATAGGATTTTACCTGTTTACCATGGCTACTGCAATCCAGCTCCTTCTTGTTCAAAAAACTTAGTAGAACTCCTTCAGCTAATACTAGACATCCATAGCGGAGAGGAGCCTACTACCGAAGCAGAGCATGGAACTCTCACTTATGAAGAGAGAGTCTGAGAAGTGGATCAAAGGGGATAGTTCAGAAAAACTATTCCCCTATTACTTAATGATAATGATGGATTTATAATGTATTATGAATAATGAATTCATTCAATTAGCTACTTATAATTGGACAAGAATAGATGTAATATAAAAGGCGAAATAAAAATCTATTAATTACAAAGGGGTAATTTAAAGATGAAGATTTTAGCCGATGTCATGGAACAAGTTGTGAAAAGAAATCTAAACGAAACCGAATTCCACCAAGCAGTAAAAGAAGTCTTAGAATCTATTGATCCAGTTGCTCAGAAACATCCTGAATGGGTAGAGGCAGGAATATTTAGCCGAATAGTTGAGCCAGAAAGGCAAATTATTTTCAGAGTATCCTGGGTTGATGACAGTGGAAAAGTTCAAGTGAACCGTGGGTTCAGAGTACAATTTAATAGCGCTATTGGTCCTTACAAAGGTGGTTTAAGATTCCACCCATCGGTTAACATTGGTATCATTAAGTTCCTTGGGTTTGAACAGATTTTTAAAAATTCGCTGACAGGTCTTCCTATTGGTGGCGCTAAAGGTGGATGTGATTTTGATCCGAAAGGTAAATCAGACGGAGAAATCATGAGATTCTGCCAGAGCTTTATGTTTGAGTTAGCTAAACATATTGGAGCAGATACAGACGTTCCCGCCGGTGACATCGGTGTCGGAGGGCGTGAAATAGGTTATCTTTATGGAATGTACAAAAGACTCCGTAACGAATTCACCGGAGTTCTTACTGGTAAAGGATTAACCTGGGGTGGAAGCTTAGTGCGAACTGAAGCTACCGGTTATGGACTTTGCTATTTTATGGAAGAAGCACTTAATGCTAAAGGCAAATCCTTTAAAGGTGCAACTGTTAGCATTTCTGGATCAGGCAATGTTTCTATTTATGCAGCTGAAAAGGTTGCACATTTAGGCGGAAAAGTTGTAGCAATGAGTGATTCTAATGGTTATATCTTTGATCCTGAAGGTATAAACCTAGATACCGTTAAACAAATCAAAGAAATTGATCGACTCCGAATCAGCAAATATATTGACTCTCACCCAAGTGCAACTTATACCGAGGGGTGTGCTGACATCTGGAGCGTTAAGTGCGATATAGCTCTCCCATGTGCTACACAAAACGAATTAGACGGACAAGCTGCACAGACTTTAATCGCTAATGGCTGCTACGCTGTCGGTGAAGGCGCTAATATGCCGTCTACTCCTGAAGCGGTTGATCTCTTTATTGAGAAAAAAGTAGTCTTTGGTCCTGCTAAAGCCGCTAACGCTGGTGGAGTTGCAACTTCAGCTCTCGAAATGTCTCAAAATAGCATGAGATATTCCTGGTCTTTTGAAGAAGTTGATGCCAAACTTAAAGATATTATGACCAACATTTATAAAAGTGCCAGTGAAGCCGCGAAAGAATACGGTCAAGAAGACAATCTTGTGGTTGGTGCGAATATCGCTGGCTTTGTCAAGGTCGCAACTGCCATGTATTCTCAAGGAATTGCTTATTAAAATTAGGGTTAGTAAGATAAGATATGCTGATAGAGGGCAAGGCACCTTGATTGAATTACCAGGGTGCCTCGTTTTTAACGTAAATGCTAATTTTGCTGACCCACTTATAGAAGTGGGTGTCTTCTTTGAATTGATAAAGAATCCTAATCGTTCAATGCAATAATTATTTGCTAAATTTACCGCTGAATCGACTAAAAAATGCCTTTATTCCTCCACTTTTCTCAGGTGGTACATTTACGTTCAAGGTATCAGATAAATTCCCTACCTGACCTTGTGAATTCAGTCCCTGAAAATTTCCTCCTTGAGGGAATTCAGGTAACTTGATTCCTCGTTTCTGCATAAAGCGTTCGAGTCCTCTCATAGGAAATGGGTTTTGTCCCAAGCTTTGCATAAGGTTTGGGATATTTTGATTCTTAAATAGCTTAGGTCCTCCGATTGACATACTTCATCCACCTCCTTAAATACACAGGCTAAACAATAATAGGCTTCCTAATAATAGGAAGCCTCATCTTTCAGATGTTTTTTAGAAGATAACTCCCAAAGCAATCAAGATTAATATTGCGATTGCAATAATCCCTACACCTACGCCTACACCCGTACCACAAGCAACGGGGGCAACGGGGGCTATACGGCAACCACACCCAGCACCATATCCGTACATATTGTTATACCTCCTTTTAAAATTTGGTTCTTGACATATGCTATAAAAGATTTAGAATACAATTCCCATTGCGATAAGGAGCAAAATTATTACAACTACGGCCGCAATACCAGCGCCAATGCCACCATGAGCTCCGTCAAGTCCGGCTGCTCCGAATGCCATTTTGAATCCCCCTTTCATTCTTTGATACATTATACGTAGTCCAGTTGTTATTGTTCCATAATTGATCATAAATGGAATTATTATACTATAAATAAAAAGTCCGCATGCCCATGGGCAAACGGACTTTTTATCTCGTATTTTTTTACGTTCATTGACAATCTTTGAGATTTATAAATATCAACCTGAAAAGGCATTTTCATTATAACGATTTTTCTCCACTGTCTCCTGTTCTTATAGTGTACGCATTCTCCACAGCAGTTACAAAAATCTTTCCGTCCCCAATCTCGCCAGTTCGTGCTTCTTTAGAAATAGTTTTAATAACCTCTTCTACGAACTGATCTAATACAACGATTTCAATCTTCACCTTGGGAATTAGATGTACGGTATATTCTACACCCCGATAAATCTGAGTATTCCCTTTTTGTTTCCCGCACCCGATTACTTGAGTCACGGTCAAACCATTAACCCCCAGCTTCCCTAAGGCATCTTTCACATTGTCTAGCTTTCCAGGACGGATGATCGCCTCAATTTTCTTCATCATAAATCACTCCTAAGCAATTTGAGTTGACTTGACTCAATTTTCACGAAAAAACACGTTTGACGCGTCTTTACTGTCCAAGAACTCGCCTTATATTCTGGGTGCAAATCTAAGTCCAAGTCGAAACCACCACCGACTTGCACCAAGGCTTGCACTACTTGCATTCGTTTAGACGAATTCAGAGTAAGCAGTTTCACCGTGTAACGATAAATCCAAACCTGTGGATTCCTCTTCCTCATTGACGCGAAGCTTCATGACTAGACCAATCACTTTCAAAATGATAAACGTTGCTGCCACGGTAAAAGCAACCGTAATCCCAACACTCATAGCCTGGATTCCCAAGAGTGATGCATTCCCATAGAACAAACCATCTGCACCGGCAGGATTAATAGTTGTGGTAGCAAAGATCCCGGTAGCCAAGGCTCCCCATGTTCCACCGATTCCATGGCATCCAAAGGCATCTAGGGCATCATCGTATCCGAACTTTGCTTTAATTACGCTGATTGCTAAATAACAAACCGTACCGCCAACCAAACCGATAAATATGGAGGAGAGCGGAGTTACAAATCCTGCCCCCGGGGTTATGGCTACTAATCCGGCCACTGCACCGCTGGCCGCGCCAAGAATGGTAGATTTCCCTCTATGGATACGTTCCACAACTGCCCAGGCAATAGCCGCAGCAGCCGCAGCTGTATTAGTATTTACAAAGGCCATAGCCGCTAAACCGTTCGCACCCAAGGCACTGCCTGCATTAAAAGCAAACCAGCCAAACCATAGGAGTCCTGCTCCTAAAACGGTCATCGGAACGTGATGTGGCGCCATAGATTCTTTACCGAATCCTTTGCGTTTTCCGAGTATNNACACCCCAGACCCAATGGGCCAAAGGATCGTAAACAAAGGTCGCCCACAACAGCATGAAAGCAATAAAGGCTGGAAAACGCATCCGTTCTGCGATAGAGCCGCTTATTAATGCGGGAGTAATAATTGCAAACATCATTTGGAAGGCCATGAATGAAAGTGCAGGAATGGTGGCCGCGTAATCTGGGTTAGGCTCCATACCAACTCCATTTAACCCCAGCCAGTCTAAGCCGCCAATTAAACCGTGATAGTCTGTTCCAAAGGCCAAAGTATAGCCCACTAAAATCCACTGCAAAGACATGATACCCATAATGATCCAGCTATGCATCAGGGTACTGAGAACGTTCTTTTTACGTACCATACCACCATAAAAAAGTGCTAAACCGGGTGTCATAAGAAGCACCATTGCTGTCGAAATCATAATAAATGCTGTATCTCCGGTATCCATCATCATTCCTCCTCTTTAAAATAAATGGCGCTTTGAGTTACTCCTTAGGAGTATCCTCAAAGCGCCTTTGCTTTGCCTTCAATATTTACTTACCCATGGGTATTCGGTTGTGCACACCTTATGTTTGATATTCTAGCATGAAGAAGGAACGTTTTACAATACTATTCTTTCATGAATCCTGTATACTCGGTCAGAGGTCGGATGTCAGAAGCCGGAAAATAAACCGAAGTTAAAAGTCTGAACAGAAAGTCGCTATCGGAGAATCTCAAACCAAACGTGCATCGAGATACGATATTCGACTCAGCTTTCATTGTCATTGGATCATGTACATTAAATCACTCAAGATAGGATCATAGATGAACTTCAAGAATAAAAATAAGATGAGCCCCACGACTCCACCGATCATTGAGCCATTAATCCTAATCCATTGCAGATCGTTACCTGCCTTGTCTTCTATAAATTGATTAAGATCCTGATCAGTGTAGGTTGCTAAGGTCTCTCTGACAATATTTCCGATCAAGTCATGTTCATTCTTAATCACTCTACATAAAGTGTCCGCAATGAAGGCGTTGATCGTTTTCTGAAGCGCCACGTTTTCCTGGACGTTTACCCAATGCTGATTAATAAATGGGTGCAGTGCACGATGCAGCGCGCTCGGCTCGGATGCTTCGAATATCGCCTTTATGACTGATTCTAAGAATCTCTCCAACAAAGCCCCTGCCAAGACGTCCTCTTTCCACTGCTCAATTTGTGTCTTAAACTCAATATCTCGCTCTAATTCGGCTATTTTATCTACGAAGGTATCCTTTAAGCTGATACGCAGTGGATGCTTAGGGTCTTTCAAATTGCGTAAGGTTAATAGCAATTCTATTTGTAATGCTTCGGCCGCTTCCTCAAGATTCAAACCATCTGACATTTCAATAAAGCCCAACATTGTTCGAAATATCGCTCCACCGTTCACTACTTTTTCTTCTTTAATTCCCTCAAGGTAACGGATAATAACTTGCCGGGTTTCCCCTTCTGAAGCTTTATCCCATAATCCTTCCGTTAAGCGATCAATCCCTCGATCGACATAACCTTGATCTAACGCCCACTCGTTTATATCTTGAATCTTCGAAGCTAAGTTCCAGGTCTTCGCATACTCACGAAGAAACTCAGCTAGTTTATGGGCAAGATGCTTTGTATTCTGTTTTTCCACATAGCTCCGGATATAAAACGTTAACTTTTCTGTAAGATAATTGGACCCGCCTTCCTTTTCGACGTACTTAAGAAGTGTTTCGATAAAGGGAATTCCTTCAATTTTCTTACGGATCATCTCCATACTTAAAAGTTCTTTTTGCACCATGGAGGCGACCGCTTCAATTACCTTTTCTCTATTTCTCGAGATCAGAGCCGTGTGGTAACCCCAACCAAGCGGTTTTCTGAAAATCGCTGTGACCGCAAACCAATCGGCAATCCCACCTACTAAAGCCGCTTCCGAAACGAAAAAGATCAGACTAACTCCGAAACTATTGGGGTAATAGTATTCTAAGACCGCGGCTCCTACAAAAAACAAAAAAACTGCCGCTAAGGTGATATTTGCTTTTTTATGATAATTCATGAGCGAAACACCATCCCAAGCACATAAATTAACATTCCAACCAAACCGCCGACTACCGACCCATTGATTCGAATCATTTGCAAATCATTACCGGCTTTTTCCTCAATCAGCTTGACGAGTTTGTCATCCGTCAAAGGGTCTAGACCTTCACGAACAAGGCGCCCGATCGCATGATGGTGAAATCCTATCTGGATCTCGATAATTTGTTTAACCCGTTCATCTACTTTGATCCTAAGTTCTTTATTCTGCTCAAATTTCCCTAAATAACAATCCCAATTGTCCCCTAACTCATTTAGAAAACGCCTAAGTATGGAGTGGGTCAAGGATGAATTGGGAGTGCTTGTCCCTGTCTTATTTAATACTTTATAAATTATGCGGTTTATATCGTTTTGTAACGATGGCTTTGTCTTAAGTTCTAACACAAAGCTCTGTAAGAAAGCCTTCAGCCAAGACTCAACATTGCCATCCTGTAATAATAGTTTAACTTTATCCTGAAGACCTTGCGCCAAAACATAGGGTGAGGGGAGGAACTTTCCAACCATTTTTCGTGCAGGATTATCTTCACCATACCTTGCTAAAGCTGCTTCAATCATAGTTATTAGAGCAACCTTTATCACAGGTTGATCCAAATACTGATCGATCGTCTGGCAAATGATCTTTAATACCTGATCGACATCGCTATGTTCCAGAGAAAATTCGAGGACTTCCGCTAGAGTCTGGGCAAGTTTCAAACTACTTAGGTTTTCTTGGAGCAAGCCTTGAAATTTAGGATTACTTGCTTCTGTCTCAGGTTGGTTGGTTAAGTCCTTCTCAAGATTAGCGAGAAGATGATAGATGGTCTTTCGAACGTCTGGCTCTGCGATGATTCGAATCAACACCTCTGAAAAATCCCAGACGGATAGTTTACGCCGGAGTACGTCTTTTGAAAGTAATTCATGCTGTACCATATCTGCCAAGGCTGTAAAAATCCGTTCTCGGTTCTGGGGAATAATCTCCGTACGCACTACTTTACCTGGTCGAATTCCTAGCGGACGTCGAAAAAGGGCCGTCACTGCAAACCAGTCAGCTAGCCCTCCGATCATCCCAGCACTACATCCACTTGAGATGAGCCCTCCGATGAAACTGCCATGGAACGGATAACTTACCAAAAACCCTAGAGTTATTCCTCCCAGTGTGAGATTGGCACTCTGGGTGTTATTTCTTTTCGTCATTATTCTTCACCTGCGCTAAAAGTTATTGAATGCAAGTTGTGCAAGTTGGGGACGGTTCCCTGCCTTATCGCTTACTTAACCTACTTCCTCCTTATTTTAGTCTATTTTTCATTCTTGTACCAGTGTCTTAGTGGTTAAGCTTATCTTACTTCCTGCTGCCAGTACTATAAAAACAGCATCAATGCCGCACCTGCAATATACGGTAAACTCATGCCGATTACGAATAAGGCTCCTCCGGTCACTGGTCCTATGATCCTGCCAAGGCTTGCAAACGTAAACCCCATTTCTTTGGGACCAAACCCTACTTTTAGCCGCTGTCAGCCTTTTACTTCTTATCTGAGCTAGCTAAATCGTCCAGCACAAGGTTTAACTGTTCCAGAACCTTATTCAGTTCCGCAACTTGAGGGATTTCCAGCTTCTTAAATATGCGGGCAAGCTTAGTCTTTCTTTCCTCTTCAAAGGCCTTTAAGGGTTCAATACCTTGAGGGGAAAGTTGAATTATTACCACTCGGCGATCTTCTTCGCTTCGCGTTCGCGTGATAAGACCTAACTTATATAGACGATCTACAAAGCCGGTTACTGCCCCCAAAGTAATCCCGAATTGTTGGGCAATATCAGACGGAGTACAAGTAACGCAACGTTCTAGATACTTTAAGAACATCATCTGATGCATAGATAAGTCACTGGTTTCAGGCATCAAATAATATTGATACTTTTTCCAAACTGCCCTAAACAATTGGTCTGTTTCTTCCATAAGGGCAGCTTCTTTTTCCTTGGTCATGGGTATGTCACTCCTTTACATTGGGAGAATTGTGTTAGTCTCTATTAATCGCCTTATTATAATTTCCGTAAATAGTTTATGTCAATTAGTATCTATCTATCCTCTTCTTTGATTCACTTAGTCCTTACAAATATGCGCAAAAAGACTCAGGCTCGTATAAACATATGCCTGAGTCTTTTGCCTTCATGATTAGTGATTCCGTATGCTTCATTGGCGGTTATTCGTAGATTTTCTCCTCCGTCAAATGTGCGTTTAGGGCATCCTCTTCAATTGATCGGTGGTTGGCCATCTGGGTTTTTAACTCCTTATAATATTCATGCTGAATGATCAGATCCATGACTTCGTTCGTACCCGTCCAAATCATGATCAAACGTGTATCTCGCAAGAGCCTTTCTACAGGATAGACATTAGTATAGCCGATCCCCCCCATGATCTGCATGGCATCGTTGACCACAGCCCAAGCCGAATTAGTAGCAAATTTCTTAGCTTCAGAGACTAAACGTCTGCCCTGAGCTGCTGGTATGCCTGAGTCAATGGCTCGAGCGGCCGCATAAACCAAGGCTCTTGCGGCATCTAAGCGAGTGATGGAGTCAGCAACCTTAAAACTAACTCCTTGAAAATCCTTGATGGTATGATTAAAAGCCTTACGTTTGGTACTGTATACTGCCGCTACTTCCAAGGCTGCCCGAGCCATACCTAAGGCTCCAGCTGCACTAGTCAGTCTTTCCGGGATCATCATCTGATAGAAAATTTCTGTTGCTCCATTTTCTTGGCCTAAGAGATTTTTGCTCGGAATTCGCACATCCTTGAAAACAACTCTTCCTGCGCCACCACCGCGGGTGCCCATCAGTCCGTAAACATGCCCGACCTCAACGCCTGGACCCCTATCAACGATAAAGGCACTCATGCTTTCATGAGATTTGCCTTCCGGATTAGTCTTGGCATACACCATGAAATAATCAGCACCCTCAGCACCGACCACAAAACGCTTTTGACCGTTCAGGATATAATCCTCTCCATCTCGTACCGCTACTGTGGTTGCGCCAAAGAAATCTGAACCGCCCCGGGGTTCGGTCAATGCTTCAGCTGTGAAGAGTTTCCCTTCTAAGGTGAGTTTTAGATAACGCTGTTTTAAGTCTTCCGAACCAAAACGAGCGAGCGCTTCCCCAACAATGGAAGGTAGCGAGTAAAGGCAGGCCAGACTAGTACCTAAGACCCCGATCTCCTCCAAGACCCCTATTTCGTCAACCCAGTTTAGCCCTCGCCCACCATACTGTGGGTCAAAACGCAAACCTAAAAGGTTTGCATCCCCAAGATCTTTAATGTATTCGCCAGGATAAACTACTTTCTCGGCATCCATATCTAGGATTAATTGCTTGGGTACTTTGTCTTTTACGAAGGCGATCGCTTCTTTCTGAAGTTCCTTTTGGGCATCTGTCAAAAGAAAATCGAACATCTTCCTCTCCTCCTCGTTTATGGTAATTCTTTATCCAATGGTTGTCTAACTATCGTTGCTAGGGTCACCTTCTTTAGATTGATGTTCCTCATTGCGTTTCCGCAATAACTCCGTAAACTGCTGATGATAGTCCAGTAACTCCTCTTTCAAAAGGATGAGTTCTTGGATCTTTTCTTCCAGCTCCCTTAGACGTTTTTCCCCGTAGGCTACTGTTCGTTCCAGTTGGAGACCTTCTGTGCGATCAATATCGTAGAGATCAAGCATTTCTTTAATTTCGGCCAGAGAAAACCCCAATCTTTTACCCCGCAGAATTAACGTCAAGCGAGCTCTCTCACGTGGACCATATAATCTCTGGCTCATTTTCTCGTGGTGTAATGGGGTTAGCAAGCCCATTTCCTCATAATAACGAATCGTCCTCGTTGTAATGAGCAATTCTTGAGCTAAATTCGAAATACTTACGAGGGGCTGTTCCGCAACCAAAAATGCACTTCCTTTCTGAATACGATTATTTTCTATTATAAATATTCTGACACCAGTTAACGTAAACGTCAAGTAATATTTCTTGGTCGAATAGATTTTTTATACTTAAATTTTAAAACAATGGGAACAATGAACATTATGCTCATAAGAAAGGAGGATTTCTACGTTATGTGTGACAACACTTTGATTGATGATCACTATCCCCGATTGGATGACTATATCGACAGCCTCCCTTACAAAAAGGAAAACTTAATTGGAATCCTGCATCATGCTCAAGGACTTTTCGGATACCTGCCCGATAAGTTACAGTGGCATATCGCCCAAAAACTTGACATCCCTTCTGCTAAGGTCTACGGGGTTGTGAGTTTCTACTCCTTTTTCACCATGAAACCTCGGGGGAAACACGTAATCAACATTTGCATGGGCACCGCCTGTTTTGTGCGAGGGGCTGAGAAACTACAGGCAGAACTTGAAAAACAGCTGGGGATTAAAACTGGAGAGACCACGCAAGATAATCTCTTTTCATTAGATTCTCTGCGCTGTATTGGAGCATGTGGCCTTGCCCCAGTTATGATGATCGATGGAAAGGTCTATGGACGCCTTCATGACCCGGAGGAGATTAAACGAGTCCTAGATGGGTACCGACCCAGTTCGATGCACGAAGCACGAGGCACGATGTACGATGCGTAGGGATCAATAATTGGGTCTCGGGCTTCGGGCTTCGACTTCGGACTTCGGACTTCGGGCCTCGGACTTCGGGCTTCGGACCTCGGACTTCGGGCCTCGGACTTCGGGCTTCGGACCTCGGACTTCGGGCCTCGGACTTCAAACCTCGACTAAAAGAAAGGAAATTACATTATGAAACTCCAAGCCATCGATGCGCTGCATACTCTAAAAGAGCAAAACCGTGCTCTTCTTGAAACACGACGCGTTACTAACCCTGTCACAACCAAGAACGCCCAAGGCCTGAAGAGGCACGTTTTGGTCTGTGGGGGACCTGGTTGTCACTCTTCAGGCAGTCCAAGTATCGCCAAACTTCTCGAAGAAAAATTGACCGAGGGAGGGTTATCTGAGCAGGTCAAAATTTTTCAACCCGGTTGTTTTGGTTTTTGCGAAAAAGGCCCCTTAATCGAGATACACCCTGACAACACAACTTATTGTGATGTTTCCGCAGACGATGTAGCAACCATTGTCGATGAACATTTTCTGCAAGGAAACCAGGTAGAACGCCTTCTCTTTGTGGATCCGAACACCAAGAAGCGTTTTGCTACTAATCTCCCCTTTTATGATGGCCAACTGAAAATTGCCCTCCGCAACGTGGGCTACCTTGCTCCTGAAGACATTCTTGAATATATCGCCGCAGACGGCTATCACGCCTTGGCTAAAGTTCTAGCCATGAATCCTACCTCAGTCATTGAAGAGATTAAAAAGAGCGGTCTACGCGGACGAGGCGGTGGCGGGTTTCCCACCGGCCTAAAGTGGGAATTCACACGTAAAAGTGAGGCCGAACGACGATATATTATTTGTAATGCCGATGAAGGGGATCCGGGCGCCTTTATGGACCGCTCAATCTTGGAAGGAGACCCTCATAGCGTGTTAGAAGGTATGCTCATCGCGGGCTCCGCGATTGGAGCTAGCCATGGTTTTATCTATGTCCGAGCGGAGTACCCGGCAGCCATTCATCGTTTACAGCTCGCCATTAGGCAAGCTCGGGAATACGGTTTACTGGGGGAAGAAATTTTAGGCAGTGATTTTTGCTTTGACATTGAACTTAAATATGGTGCCGGGGCCTTTGTCTGTGGTGAAGAGACCTCTTTGATCCATTCCATTGAGGGGGCTCGAGGGGAACCTTCAGTAAAACCTCCCTTCCCCGCCGAAAAAGGGCTATGGGGTAAGCCAACCTGTGTCAACAATGTGGAAACCTTGGCCAATGTCCCTCCCATAATTTTAAAAGGAGCGGATTGGTTTAGCGGAATAGGCACAGAAAAAAGCAAAGGAACAAAAGTGTTTGCCCTAGCAGGTAAGGTCCGGAATGTAGGACTTGTGGAGGTCCCCATGGGAACAACTCTCCGGCAAATTATCTTTAACATGGGTGGGGGAATCAAGCACGATAAAATGTTCAAAGCAGCGCAAACCGGAGGACCCTCTGGCGGATGTATACCGATTCAATATTTAGATACCCCGATTGATTATGAATCCTTAGCTGCCATTGGCTCCATGATGGGCTCCGGAGGGCTTATTGTCTTGGATGAAGACGATTGTATGGTTAATATCGCCAAGTTCTTCCTCGAATTCACGGTGGACGAATCCTGTGGTCGCTGCACTGCCTGCCGAGTCGGAACCAAACGTCTTCACGAAATCCTGACCAAAATCACAGAAGGCAAAGGAACTGAAGATGACCTAGATAAACTGGAGACGCTGGGAAAGATCATCAAGGACACTTCCCTTTGCGGGCTTGGGCAGACTGCTCCAAACCCTATCCTTTCCACCCTTGAGTTTTTCCGAGCCGAATATCTTGCCCATGTCGTAGACAAAACCTGTCCGGCTAAAGTTTGCAGGAGCTTGTTGAAGTATCAGATCACAGAAAAATGCAAAGGGTGTACCCTTTGCACAAAACACTGCCCGGCGAATTGCATCACCGGCACAGCCAAGGNNCTGTACCCTGCTTATTAGAATGCGCGGGCATAAGTGCAACTAGGCGGCCGTTTCGCAAGCTGCAAGAAGGCTAATTCGTGCGAAGTCAGTGTCTTCGAGCGCCAGCCAAGTTTGCTTTAAAGGAGGATTCCGAATTGGATATACCGCTTACTATTAACGATATTCCCCTTACCGTACCGGAAGGAATGTCTATCTTAGATGCAGCCCGAACCATAAACATCGACATTCCAACCTTATGCTACCTTAACCTTCATGAAATGAACATTAATAATCACATTGCTTCCTGCCGAGTCTGCGTGGTTGAAGTCGAGGGTCGACGCAATTTGGCCCCTTCCTGTTCAACTCCAGTTGTCAGTGGCATGGTGGTTAAAACCGATACTCTGCGAGCCATCCAGGCTAGACGGACAATGGTTGAGCTCCTACTTTCTGACCATCCTAAATCGTGTTTAACTTGTAGCAAAAACCTAGACTGTGACCTCCAAGCTTTGGCTGCCGATTTAGGGGTACGCAATATCTCCTATGAAGGGGAAGAATCTGAGTATGAAATCGATAAATCCAGTTTAGCGATTATTCGCGACCCGAATAAGTGTATTCGCTGCCGCCGTTGTGAAACCATGTGCAACGAGGTTCAGACGGTGGGAGTTTACTCTGCCGTAGGGCGCGGTTTTGAAACGGTGATTAAAACAGCCTTCGATTTACCTCAACATGAGACCTCTTGCACGTTCTGTGGACAATGTGTCGCGGTATGTCCCACCGGTGCTTTGATGGAACTGGATCAAGTCGACAAAGTCTGGAAAGCCCTTAACGATCCCACACGCTTTGTCGTCGTGCAAACAGCACCCGCCGTACGGGTTGCTCTGGGGGAGGGATTCGGTTTAGAACCAGGCACAATTGTCACCGGCAAAATGGTTGCGGCTTTACGGCGACTTGGTTTCGACCGCGTCTTTGACACCGATTTTGCAGCGGATGTCACGATTATGGAGGAAGCCTCTGAGCTGGTTCACCGCCTAAAACATGGTGGTCGATTACCGATTCTGACCAGTTGTTGCCCCGCCTGGGTCAAATTCTTTGAGCATCAATTCCCGGATTTGTTAGATATCCCTTCGACCTGCAAATCTCCCCATGAAATGTTAGGGGTCTTGACCAAAAGCTATTATGCAGAGCTCTATGGGATTGATCCTAAGAAAATTACCGTGGTCTCAATCATGCCTTGTATCGCCAAAAAATACGAAGCAGCCCGCCCGGAGTTAGGTCAAAACCGGGCCACCCCGGATGTGGACATTGTCATCACGACCCGAGAACTGTCACGTATGATTCGGGAAGCAGGCATACATTTTGATCACCTTAAGGAAGAAGATTTTGATCACCCTTTAGGGGAATCGAGCGGTGCTTCCGTGATTTTCGGAACAACAGGCGGAGTCCTCGAAGCAGCCCTACGGACCGCTTATGAGTGGATAACCGGCGAAACTCTGGCAAAAGTGGAATTCGAAGCAGTCCGGGGGCTGGATGGGATTAAGGAAGCAGTCATCCCGATCGGTGGACGCGATTATCGGGTTGCTGTCACCCACGGTCTGGGACATGCCCGTTATATTCTTGAAAAAATCCAAACTGGAGAAGCCCATTATGATGTCATTGAAATTATGGCCTGCCCTGGTGGCTGCATTGGTGGAGGAGGACAACCCTATCACCATGGCAATGTTGAAATTCTTAAAGCCCGTGCTAGCGCCATTTATCAAGAAGACCGCTCCAAGCCTTTGCGAAAGTCGCACGAAAACCCGGCAGTCCTCGCTCTGTATAAAGATTTCATGGGCGAACCTTACGGAGAAAAGGCGCATCAATTGCTCCACACCAGTTTTACAAAACGAAGGAAAATTTAAAGCTTTATAAACATAGGAGGAGGCAAGGGAACTGTCCCTTCGCCTCCTCCATGGGGTTATCCAATTTTTCTTTTTATACTTGCCACTTCTCGTTCGAGTATTTTTTGGTTTTCTTCTAATCCTCGAACATCTGATGAAAGATTTTTTAATATTGCAGAATGTAAACTCATACCATCATTGATCAGTGTAATTATTTTTTCATGGTCTCGCTCATTTTTATCCATATAAGCTTTTTGTACTTCAACAATTGTTTTGATGTCCGACTTAATTGATTCAATATCTACGGAATTTCTGGTTACTTTTCTGTCTAATGTGTCAAATTTTTTGTCTAATGTGCCAAATTTTTCGTCCAAAGTGTCAACTTTTTCGTCCATTGTGCCAATTTTTTTGTCCATTATGTCAATTTTTTCGTCCATTGTTCCGAATTTTCTGTCCATTGAATCTAACTTCTCAAAGATCATTCCGAACATTTCTTTCATTTCGGCATCCATTCCTGAATCACACCCTTTTGGAGACTGATAAGTAATTATACCATAACTTATTAAATTGCCTTAAATAATTTATTGATTATTTTCGACATCTTTAGCCAGACCTGGGGAAACATGGGGACAAGTTCCTTGTTTGCGTTTCGCATTTAACATGTATTCTCGCCCTCCGCCTCCCTTTTTCCCTTTCTATATTTTCTTGTAACGGGTTATGATAAACTAGAGGAATAAATCAATTAACGGAGGAACTAATGCAACACAAATTCTCTAGGACAGAGCTACTGATTGGTAATAATGGTCTGGAAAAACTTGTCCAGAGCACGGTCATGATCTTTGGAATCGGCGGGGTTGGCTCTTTCACCGTGGAAGCCCTGGCCCGTGCGGGCATCGGTCATTTAATCCTAGTTGACCATGACGATATTTGCCTTACGAATATTAACCGTCAATTACATGCCCTTCACTCCACCGTAGGTATGGCGAAAGTTGAGGTCATGAAACGCCGAATTCTAGAGATCAATCCGAAAGCCAATGTCGAAACGATCAAGACGTTTTATACAGCAACTGATGCAGACCACTTTCTTGATAGAAAGCTAGACTATGTGGTTGATGCCATAGACACTGTTTCGAGTAAAGTAAATTTAGCCAAAGAATGTTTACTGCGCAAGATTCCCTTTATCTCCAGTATGGGGGCAGGAAACCGCCTTACTGCAGAAAATTACAAAGTTACAGACATCTCTAAAACGAGCGGAGATCCGCTGGCAAAGGCTATGCGCAAACTACTACGCAAAGAAGGAATCTCCAAAGGGATTAAGGTTGTGTATAGCCCGGACCTTCCACTTAACCCAATTACCGCTGACGCAGATTGTAAAACTAATTGCATTTGTCCAAGTGGGGATGCCCACTGTGCTATAAAACGCCAAATTCCTGGGAGCATCTCCTTTGTTCCTTCCGTAGTCGGACTCCTTATCGCTGGGGAAGTTATTCGAGATTTACTCACTGAAGAGATTTAAGTACATAAATTTAGTTTGTTTTCAAGGAATCATTGTCTTGGATACTTTGGTCGTTTTTCCTTACCATAGTCCTTAAAACTAGGGAAAATATTCCGATATCAATCAGGATATCCCCAACACTAAATACTTGTCTTCGAAGTCCCAGAATATCCAGATAGTAGCGGTCTGCTAAGAAGCTCAGGTGTGTCATCGAAGTCATCAACCCATGAGTACCCTGCCCTTCTAGCAATGCATTACGGCTTTCCTCTGAAAGGAACACTGGATCAACTGGCATTACTCCTCCGTTTATTCCAATTACAATGGTATTAAGCAAAATTCCCAGAGTAATCCACCTCATACCTGGGCATGCTCTGTTACGCCATGTGAAAAATAGCAATAAAAAATAGGACCCTGTACTTAGAGACTGGACCAGCCAACTCGGGCCTAACCCAATTCCGCGAACAGCAGCCCAATAAACTCCACTTTGTATCAAGAGAGCCAAGGGGACTAGCCAAAATTCTCGAAGCACGAGCTCCCCCAAACGACTTATCTTTCCCCCACATAACAAACTAATTAATAACGCTAAGATCAACGTTTCTATGAGCATACTTCACCTCTTAAGCCACCCTAAATGATTAAGCAATTTCTCCTTGGTCAGAACTATCCGTTCGCACTGTCATTTTACTTGTAACCACTTTACAAAATATTTCTACGATCTTAGGATCCAATTGGGATCCAGCGACTCTCCTAAGCTCAGCAATGGCCTCGTCATGTGTACTGCCTTCACGATAACTCCGATCCGATGTGATCGCATCATATGTATCAGCTACGGCTATGATCCGGGATTCCAGTGGGATTTCTCCCCCTTTGAGTCCATCTGGATAGCCATCCCCATCAAAACGCTCGTGATGATGGCGTACAACTTGTCCTATATCAAACAAAAATTTAATGCTTTTGATGATCGTTTGCCCGATAACCGGATGACTGCGTATAGCTTCCCACTCTGAGTCCAGTAGTTTTCCCTCTTTATTGAGGATTGTTTCGCTTACCCCGATCTTCCCTACGTCATGCAACACTGCAGCGTATTTGAGGGATTCTATCTTTTCATCACTCATTTCGAGTCCTTCTGCAATAGCAACCGCTAATTTTCCTACTCTTGCAGAATGTCCACTGGTGTACGTATCCTTAGCCTCAAGTGCCTGAACAAGAGCTTCGACCGTACTGAGATAATTCTCTCGCATGTCTACATAGAGTTGAAAAGCATGACGAGAAGCTATAAGTGGGATGAAGAGCAAGAAAAGTCCCAGCGCATCCCAATTTTTGTAGAGCAAAGCCATTAAAAATCCAAGAGGAACAAGTGCAAGGGAGTTAGGCACGGACCAACGAAAATTACTGAGCCATATTGACCAAGCTGATTTATTAAACATTGCTCCCAAGGCGATTGAGACTAAGGTGACATTTACAACCATATAAACAGCGGCAGCTATTACATACACTATAAGGAGCTTCAAATTAATTTGAAACGAAGGAGGGTTAAAAAAGTTCATAACCCAATATGTTGCCGTTAAGGACAAGATATATTGTGACGCATTGAACACTCGTTTATATAAGGGTTGCTCTATGGCGACCTTACCAAAAATAATCAGTCCAGCTATAGCACTAGCCGTTAGCGTCACTCCTAAGGGAAACAAGATAAGCTCACAAAGAAAAATTGGATAACTAACAGTCACAAACCCCCCTTTCGGCAGGGCAACAGGTAAGGATTCACTGATGATTCCTAGAACCCCAAATATTAAAACCTGAATTAGCAGTATTCTATTCCAATCAGTTCGAAGGATATTCCATCCCAAAACTATCATGGCAGAAGCAGTTACTAGTATGAAAAATACTTTAAACTTATTTGGTAAACTTTGCATTAGCCACCTCTTATAAATATTGGCCGACTACTTTACATATTAAATTCTATGCGTTGCGCCACCGGCAATAACGAGAGTAACGAGAATAGTAATTACTTTAAATAACTTGCTCATGCGGTAAACCTCCTTGATCTTTTTATCAAAGGTACAGTTTAACCGCTTCGCTCTTATTCCGTTCCGCTGTTTTTTCCGCTTCGCTAGTAGAGAAATAAAACAGAGAGTTTTAAAATTTAATTGTTAGGTAGGTCGGCCAAAAATAGCAAATTAATCGTTCCTAAGAAACTTTAGTTTCCTATTTACGGCATCAAGAGTTGCCTTAACCACAGCTTCCCGATCATCGTTTCTGACCAAAGCACATCCTGTCAGAGATTGTTCTCCGGTCGGGGCAATCAAGGTTATAGATACTAAGGCAATCTGTTGCTTAGCTAGCTGGGTAATTCCAACATCGTCTGTGACGAAGAGCAGAGTATCTGAGGTCAGGGGATTGAGTGCATTAAGTGTCGCCTTAACAAAAAGTCTCAACTTGTTATGAGATGAGGAAGGGCCCTTGGCCACTCCTTCTATAAGTTTGTCTCCTGTTAGCAATTCCACCTTTACTTCTGCCATTCCATTAACCGTTCTAAGGGTAACCCCGACCAATTTGGGTCGCTTTGACTCCACCATGGCTATGGTTACTTCCTCATCATCTTCTACTTGAGCAACACTAATCTTCTTATGGTCAATTTGTAAATTAAATTGGGCCACCAAGATTGATTCGACATCCCTCACGATTTGCTTCGGTGCCCGTCCTGAACCCGATAGAATGTGAACCTCTTCGATTTCCCCTTGATTATTAACTTTGATTCGAGCAGCTATAACCGATTTAATCTGCTTTATGGCCTGCTCCCAATCTTGAGTTGGACAAATCATCTCTGACATGAAAACACTCCTCGGTATTTTTAAAAAATACCCTTCTTTATTCGTATTGCATTATTTTCGACGTTTAATGATGTAATCCTCCCTTTGGTTTGGTAATTATTATATAAACTCGCAGATTCTCTTTGTTATTCTTAATCTATACTAATTTTGTCGTATAATTCAGCTCGAATTGCAGCAAAAATGGGCTGCCTCAACTGAAAGGCAGCCCATCGAAACAATTTAGTTTTTAGATTTTTTCAGTATTGTTACGCCATAAACATTTTGACATCATCTTCAACGGTGGAGATGCCGGCAATGCCGAAGTTTTCTACTAAGACTTTGACCACATTCGGAGACAAGAAGCCCGGAAGCGTCGGTCCTAAGTGAATGTTTTTTACGCCTAAGTGGAGAAGGGCCAGTAAAACAATGACTGCTTTTTGCTCGTACCAAGCGATGTTATACGAGATTGGGAGTTGGTTGATATCCTCTAAGCCGAAGACTTCTTTAAGTTTTAAAGCGATGACAGCTAAGGAATAGGAGTCATTGCATTGTCCTGCATCGAGAACTCTTGGAATACCGCCGATGTCCCCAAGGTTTAGTTTATTGTATTTATATTTGGCACATCCTGCCGTAAGGATCACGGTGTCTTGGGGTAAGGCTTTGGCAAAATCGGTATAATAATCACGGCTCTTCATGCGGCCGTCACAGCCAGCCATGACGAAGAAGCGCTTAATAGCTCCTGATTTTACAGCATCTACAACTTTGTCAGCCAGGGCCATAACTTGATTATGGGCGAATCCTCCGATGATTTCTCCTGTTTCAATTTCCGTTGGTGCTGGGCAACTCTTAGCGTGAGCGATCAGCGCGGAGAAATCTTTGGCCTTGCCATCTTCACGATCAGCGATGTGCTTAACTCCTTCGAATCCGACAACACCCGTCGTGTAGACGCGATCTTTGTAGGAATCTTTCGGGGGAACAAGACAGTTGGTGGTCAAGAAAATTGGACCGTTAAAGGAATCGAATTCTTTGTCTTGTTTATACCAAGCATTTCCGTAGTTGCCGACGAAATTGTCATATTTCTTAAAGGAGGGATAGTAATGGGCTGGAAGCATTTCACCATGGGTATAGACATCGACTCCAGTGCCTTGAGTTTGGATGAGCAATTCTTCGAGATCTTTTAGATCATGACCACTGATCAGAATGGCTGGGTTGTTTCGAACACCGATATTGACTTTAGTAAGCTCAGGATTACCGTAAGTGGTGGTATTGGCCGTATCTAAGAGTGCCATTACGTCAACGCCGTATTTCCCTGCTTCTAAGACTAGAGCAACGAGGTCACCCGCTGCGAGAGTGTCATCTAGGGTGGCTGCTAAAGCTTTTTCGATAAAGGCAAAGATGCCTGCTTCTTTGTGCTCTAAAGTATACGCATGCTCAGCATATGCAGCCATCCCTTTTAAACCGTAGGTCAGCAATTCTCTGAGTGAACGAACATCTTCGTTTTCTGTGGCCAAGATACCGACAACGGCTGCTTTTTTCTCAAACTCATCTGCAGGAGCTGACCAAGTGGCTGCATCAGGCAAGATTGCTGGAATCGTACCGCCTGCTTGAAGAATTTCTTGCTTGAGTCCTTCGCGCAGGGTGAGCCCTTCTTGAATTCTATCTACGAAACGACTTCTATCGAAATTAGCATTTGTAATTGTGCTAAAGAGGCTTTCCATAATGAATTTATCGACATCTGGTCGAACAATACTCATAGCACGCGCTTGAACCGCATAAATGGAGATCCCTTTTAATGTGTAGATCAGTAGGTCTTGCAAATTGGCTACATTTTCGTTTTTTCCACAGACCCCTTTAATTGTACAACCGGTTCCTTTGGCAGTTTCTTGACACTGATAACAAAACATCGTTTACCCATCCTTTCATTTCCACAAATTATAGTTTTTTCCTTCGTACCGCCGTCATGCGCGGTTCGTTCGTTCTCTGCTATGCGCTTATACTATCACACTAAACGTGGGGTATTTGTGATTCAAGTCACGGTTCCAACGTGATTAATTGACAAAAAGAATAAGACGACTTTCGCCGCCTTACTTATAATGAACTTCTAAGGTTATAGTATTTCCGTCATTGTGATAAACGATCTTTTTCAATAATTTTGTGAAGTTCTGTATTTAACGCCTTCGTTGCTTCGGGGCTTGCGTCGTTAGTTTGGATTGCTTCGACCGCCTTGTCTATGGCTTCGATTCGTGCGGCGGTGGTGGTGGTATTGTCCGCGCTTGCTTCCAATGTTGCTAATTGTCGTTCAAGTTCGACCCGTTCCTTGGCGCGTTGTGATTTCCGTTCGTTGTAGGTTGCGCGGTCAATGTCGCCGTATTCGTAAAGATCGAGAAGACGGGCGACCCCTTTGTCATGCTTCGAAAGGTCGGTTGTAGTCTTTTAAGATTTATCTGAAAAGGCTATCGTTCTTTTCCCGTCTTGTATCCTTCGGATACGTGTCCCTAAAATAAGTGTCCTTTAAATACGTGTTCATCGAATACTGTGTGCTTCGAATACTTGTACTTAGACGAAACTTTTTCCCTTGGGTCATATCTTAGCGCCAATTCGCGCTTCAACTATCATTCTTCGACTATCGTTTGAAAGGACATAAGTCCCCAATACCCACAACGATAATGTCGGATATTTTGCGGTGGCGAATTCATCGTCATAGTGTGGTTGTTCATTATTTGCCGCCCCTTCGTATTGTCGTCTACATTTTTATAATGCCGGGATGAAAACGCCCTATGTGACGTGTCACGTATGTCTTCATTAATAAATGTTGCAAGTTTGGGCGGTTTGTTACGGTCGCCAAGAACTTTAGTTTTGAACAAACAATTGACGAAAAGAAAGGCGTCAACCCCGAAAGGTCTACGTCTTATTGTTGAAAATTAATTTTCAACGCGATATAAGCCCATAAATTGTCGAATTGTAACGAATATACTGTCGGGACGTTCTGAAAGCTTAGGCGACGTCGTGGCGTGTCTAGTGACGTCTTGGGTCGTCTTAGCGAAGGGTCGAAGGGGTTCGCCGGGGTCGTCAGGCATACATATTGTAAGGGTTCACGGTCATGGCGGAATTGACGAAGGTCGTCGAAGTGCTGAACTTTCAGCTTACCTATTGAAGAAACAAAAAAAGAACGCTTGGCTTTCGTGCCTTGCGTCCTGTTTAGTTCCGTCTATTCAATTATTAGCCATGGGTAATGCGACATTGTCGCTGTGGGTTCATCGGGTTCCTGTATATTCGCCAACGTCGGGTACGACGTCAAGCGCTTCGAGTTCGTCTCAGTAATTGAACTAAGGGCGACCAAACCACGAAAGGGGTAAAATTTAAATGACAGTAAAAACACAATAACCAAATCCGTTGGCAACGTAACAATTACTTTGGAAGCATATGATGAACTGATTATGAGATTGAGATATACCTAAAATACTAGCGGGAGGGTCTCGTCTCTCGCATATTTTCCATTCCAACGGTTCTTCTAGTATTAGGCTATACCTAGTATTCGACAACCTTCATTTTTGATGTTTATTGCGGCGTTTATATCTCGATCAATCTCTGCTCCACAATGCTTACAGCTCCAGGTTCTATCTGCCAGCGTCAACTCCGGATATACCGTCTTGCAATAGCGGCAAAGTTTACTGGACGGATACCATTTATCGGTCATGACAAGCTGCTTACCTTGTTCTGCCAGCTTGTACGCCAAAAATGTTTTCAGCATTCCAAAGCCATTGTCATTCGTTGATTTTGCCAGATTTAAGCATTGCGCCACGGCTCTCATGTTTAAGTCTTCTATTGCGACAGCGGTATAGGCATTGGCTATCTGCCTTGACAGCTTATGCAAAAAGTCCTTTCGTTGATTCGCTACCTTTTCATGAAGTTTAGCAACCTTTAGACGTTGTTTGTTTTTGTTTTTACCGCCTTTTAGTCGTTTGGATAGTTTTCGCTGCTCTTTCTTTAGTTTTACTTCCGCATTACGGTAGAATCTGAGATAGTCGGCGCTTCTTGCCTCACTATCAACGACCAACGACTTTGAAGAATAGTCTAAACCTAAGGTTGAATCGACCGTTGGTGTTATCGGTTCTAGTTTGGCTTCAAACTCAACCAATATCGCTATGTAGTAGTTACCGGTCGGTGTTTGGCTGATCGTGGCTGATTTAAGGATGGAATTTGGCGGTAATTGCCTATGAAGCTTAATTCGAACATCTTTCAATTTAGGCAATCGAATGGTTTTGCTATCAATAAGCCGTATGCTTCCTTTTTGGTTATTCGTTGTGTAGGATTTTCTATCCCTATGCTTTCGTTTGAACTTTGGAAATCCGACTGATTTATCCCTGAAGAAATTTTTATAGGCAGTATTTAGATTGATTTGGGCATTGGCAAGGGCCAGACTATCCACTTCTTTTAACCACTCAAATTGGTTTTTATAAGCGGCTGGTAAAGAATACCTTTGCTGCTTCAACGTTTCTTTGTCGTCTTTATACTGCTCATAAATAGTTTTACGGTTTGCGAGCATTTGATTATATATAAATCGCACACATCCGAAGGTTTTATTGATAAGGATCGCTTGTTCAGCGCTAGGATAAAGGCGATATCTGAACGCTTTATTCATAGCTTCTCACCTTGATTTTCAATGTAACGTTTAATGACCTCAATCGGTGCACCGCCCGTCGTAAGCAAGCAAAAGCTTCTTGACCAAAAGCTTTCTTTCCAGAGGGATTCTCGTACGTATTGATAGTCTTTTTTAATCAGTCGAGAAGATGCACTTTTATAGGCATTGATGAATTTTGATAATTCGCTGTTCGGATGTGCTTTGAACAGAATATGAACATGATCTCTATCCTGATTCCATTCTTGCAAGGTAATATTATAGTTGGGAGCCACATACTCGAATATTTCTTTGAGCCTGTTAGAAATTACTTCATCGATGACGTTTCTACGGTATTTAATGACAAGAACAAGATGATAATACATAAGAAATACTGAATGATTATTATTATCTAATTCCATTGATTTATCACCATCCACCACGATTACTACTGATTACATTTTATCATGGATAAAGCCGAATATCAATGCTTTTTTTGGGATAAAAAGGCAGAAATTCTCTCCCGCCTACACACTCACTGGCGTGAGCAAGGTAGCTTAGAGGCGGGAGACTTCTTGTCGCACGTGGTTAAATCAAATACGCTTAAAGTACTGTGATTTTGAGGATTCTTTAAGTGTGAGAAAAATCACACCAGATTATAGTATAATGAACCATTGACATCTTAACGATCAAAACTATCGGGGGTAGAATAATATGCATGATGAACTAGCTAAAGAGCCTAAACTCGCCAAAAGTGTTTATATTGCCGAAGGCTGTAAAATAACGGGTGACGTAGAAATAGGTGAACAATCCAGTGTTTGGTATAACTCAGTCATTCGAGGGGACCTTTCTAAAATCAGAATTGGAAACTGTACTAACATTCAGGACTTGGTTGTTATCCATGTAAACGAGAATCAGCCGGTAACCATCGAAGACTATGTCACAATCGGGCATTCCGCTATTCTGCACGGATGTCAGATTGGTAGGGGATCTCTCGTAGGTATGGGCGCAATCGTTCTTGACGGTACTATCATCAACGCAGAAACATCTATTGCCGCAGGGACCCTTGTGCCTGGAAATAAAACCTATCCCCCACGCGTAATGCTAATGGGAGTCCCTGCACGAGTCGTAAGAGAACTCACTGAGACGGAGATCGAAGCCATGCACATGACCGCGGAGCGCTATGTAGGCAAGGCCCGAGACGCTCAGAAAGTCTAGTTTATGGTTATCAAATCCGAAAATAGTGCCGAATCGACGCACTCCCATACTTTTCACGACCTCCTCCATAATACTGAATAGTTTTCTGGCTTTGGTAAACACTACCACAAAACTATGCTGCTAGAATTGGAATGAAGCCTCTTGAAGTTGCGAACTTTCTTGTTATTAAGCATCTTATCCTTGGTTTTATTTGTGGCGATTACACTTATATCGGCCAGACTTCCGACTCCCATGCCTGAGTCAGCTGTAGCAGGCAAAGTCGTCTGGCAAAGGCATAATTGTGTAAGCTGCCACACCCTCTTTGGACACGGTGGTTATGAAGGGGATGATTTAACTCATATTACCGATCAGAAAAACTCTTCATATCTTATTAACTATCTTGTGGAGCCGCCAGTAATGCGTCCCAATAGGTATACCCGTCACCCAGCCCTCGACCAGGCAGATGCCGATAATCTAGTTCAATACTTAGAGTTTCTTCACACCATACCTACTTTGGGTTGGCCTCCTCAGCAAGAAAACCTGGAGAAGGACTTATGAAGCTGTTCAAACGGTTTTCTTATACAGGTAAGGTTAATAAATCTGTGGCTAAAAAGCAGCAATTTATAGCCCAAAAGATTAGCCGAAGGTATTGCCTTTCGGCCGTAAGCTTATTTGCCCTGCAAACTATAGTGGCCTTGATGGGTGCCTTGGATTTGGTGATACCTGATTTACCTTCACCAATCCCCTTTGAGTTTGGTAGAGCCATCCATCTGGGTTTGGCTGGCCTATGGCCCCTGATCGGTACTATGGGTATGGTGTACTTTTTTACGACTGCTGAACTTAATCGGGAGATCTATTCCACCCGTTTGGCCCGTTGGCAGTACTGGATCGTTATGTTTTTTAGCTTATCAATCTTTGGAACCCTTGCCCTGCGGATTGGTAATGGTCGAGAATATCTTGAAGGGATGCCCATCTTTTATGTTGGCATTAGTATAGCGTTAACCCTAGCCTCCTATAACCTTATCCGAACTTTGCTGACGGATAAGCGGAACATAACACCTGCTACCACGACAATGACGGTGGGAGTTATCTTTTTGTTGTTATTATTGCTGCCAAATACCTTAACCTATAGTAATCCAATTACCGATGAAGCCACCAAGTTCTGGATTGTCCATTTATGGGAAGAAATGGCTTTCGAGCTCACATCCGCAGGTTTTATTGCCATATATTTGATTGTTTCTGGCCTAGCCCCTCGTACACAAGTGGAAAAGTGGCTTTATCTGGAGGCTGCTTTGGCTGTCATCGGAGGTTTATATGGTACCGGACATCATTATTACTGGATCGGTTTTCCCGCTGTTTGGTTGGTTATTGGTTCGTTGGTCAGCATCGTAGAAGTCATTCCCGTTGGGTTGTTGGTTCATATGATCTATAAGGGCTTAAAGTCTAAAAAAGTAAAGAGTAAGCGGGAAAAGCTTACCTTATGGTTGCTGCTCAGCAGTATATTTTACCATATAACCGGGGCCTCCCTCTTCGGCTTATTCATTACTGTACCTTGGGTCAATCTGTATACGCATGGAACGTATGTTACCTCTGGTCATGCCCATTTAGCCTTATTTGGCAGCCTCGGTTTTGTTGTTTTGGCTGGATGTTACTACGTCCTCAGCCAGGGTAGTGAACCTACACTTAAAGGGTATCGAGGTGGAGTTATCGCTGTAATCTTACTCAATGGCGGCCTGATGACCATGTCCTTAGCCCTGCTGGTTGCCGGCTTCGTACAGACTTATCTCTGGCGAATCATAGGCATGGATTTTATGGAGGTACATCTGCTCCTTAACTCCTATTTATGGATTCGAGCTTTAGGTGGGGCAATGTTTACTCTCGGTGACCTATTACTGTTTTGGTTTATCTTTAAGGCCTGGCAGGCAACGAGGCCTAAACAGTAGCAAAGCATGAAACTTAACGTTATGAGGTCTAGACATGCAGATTACGATCACGAGTTCGTTCTGGTTGTTTTTACTAATCCTATTACTAGCCCTTCAGGTGCTCTTAGTGCTGGTACTCCTCATCAAACCAATTTTGCGTTATCTGATAGGTCAGCAGATCAGCGATTTTTCCGACAAACTGCTTTCTGATAAATACACCCAGAATCTTATGGAATTGTGGCCAGCTGAGAAACGTATTTCGGTGATAAACATCCTGGAAAACGGTTTTCGAGCGGAAAACGGCAAAGTTATCACACGACCACTCGGTTCCCCTAAGCATTTTCCCGGGTTTGACGCCTCATGTTTGCTCCCCAGTTAATGACGAGGCTTTCTTTGCCTGAAAGTGCCCAGCTAAACATGCAGGTGACCATTGGTCCAAAGGCCAACAAGCCGATGATTATTAATATTCCCATTATGATTGGTGCAATGGCCTATGGAATTGCACTGAGCGAGGAAGCAAAAAGAGCTTTGGCCAGAGCGGCAAAAAGTCTGCAGACTTCCACGTGTTCTGGAGAAGGTCCTTTTTTACCTGAAGAACGCGCCGAAGCGGAAAAATACACCTTGCAAATTTCACGTTGGGCCTGGGGGGCAAGAACTCAAGAACAGATTGACTCTGCTGATATGTTAGAGGTTCAAATGGGGCAAGGCGCCGATATGGGATCTGTCACAATAGAGGCCGTAGAATTTCAAGGTCGAGCTCAAGAACTATCAGGATTGGCCCCTGATGAAGTGGCCATTTCCTTTCCAGCACCTCCTGGGGTTCAAAAACAAAGCGATTGGCCTGCTTTCATGAAAAGTCTGCGTAAACGGTCTAACGGTATTCCTATTGCCTTAAAACTGATGGCAACGGGGCATTTAGAGGATGACTTAGCGGCCGCTATAAATTTGGGTTTTGATGCCGTGATTATTGATGGTGCGCAAGGCGGTTCCCATGCGACAACTCCAATTAAACAAGATGATTTTGGAATACCCAGTCTCTTCGCTTTGATTCGAGCCGCGCGCTTTTTAAATAACCAGAGGGTGCGTGACCGTGTAAGCTTGATCGTAGCAGGGGGATATTTTACTCCTGGGGAGTGTCTTAAAGCTATTGCTCTAGGGGCGGATGCTATCTATATGGCTACCGTTCCACTTCTTGCCCTTACCCATAACCAAATCAGTAAAGTAATACCCTGGGAACCTCCTACTACCTTAGTATTTTACGATTCTCCTGCCAAGAGTAAACTTGATATCGATCAAGCAGCCACAAGTGTTGTTAATACCCTGACCTCTATGGTTTTGGAGATGGAAGAAGGTATGCGTGCTCTTGGCAAGGCAGCGTTGAAAGAGCTTAACGCTGATGACCTTGTCGCCTTGGATTCCTTGAGTGCCGAAGTTACCGGAGTGAAGCGTATCTATTAGTACTAGTTTTTTAACAAGAATTCTAACAAGAAGCACGTTGAGTCATTTCAACGTGCTCCTTGTTGCTAACCTATTTCCAATCCGACGGGTTAAGCTCTGAGCTAAACATCATTTTGACTAAGTTGAGATTTAGGCGAAAACCGTTTTCGCATCCTCAAAAACGACCTTGGATCGCTCTTAGCTTACGAAAGCTCGATTAATCACTTTTTTATTGTTCAGTCCTTTATTGTTATATAGAGAAATAAAGGACTCTAGATGAATTTCGATCGCGTAATCATTAAGCTAAACTTATTGAATCATTAATAAAGCCAACTTCACGCATATAGCTTACAATCTTAGAGAGATATTCGACATCTATTTCTGACCAAACAAAACCTGTTTGAACCAAATAATTAATAGTAAACGTAGAATCAACCGTGATGACGTTACTATAATTCAATCTCTTATTGACACTTAGATCGGAAACGAGACCACTCAGGGTTTCCTTTCCTTCTTTTGTTTGGGAAAGCTGCCTAATATAAACATCAAATTCCTGGTTAGATAGGGTTTGAACAGACATATTTAGTTCTCTTAAATAACTAAGGAGTTCGATTGCCTTAATCTCTTGATGATTGAACATGTGAAACACCAGACCGCGTGCCTGATTGACCTGGATAATATTCACAATCCCTTTAGCACAATAGTCTACCGGTGTAAACTCAATACTTTGATCAAAGAAACTTTCCGGGACAACTCTTAAAGCCACAAGGGACTTAATTTTACGATAAAAGGCATTTTGAGCTATGTTGTGCTGAAATTTACCATCCCAGTAGCGTCCGGTTAAGACACCAATCCTAAAGATAGCAAACCGCAAACCTTCAGTTTCAGCCTGAAACACCTGGTTCTCTGCAGCAAATTTGCTACGTACATAGACATTGGTTTTATAATCCTGTCCTAAATAAAAATCTTTTTCTGAAAAAACTGTCTTCCCTTTACTTAGGTCGACAACAAAATCTCCTGATATACTAATAGTTGAAATATGATTAAATTTCTTGTCAAATTTTAGACAAAAATCTATAACTTCCCTTGTCCCTTGTACGTTATTCTTCTCAAACTCACGATAATTACCATAGTGTTTGACCAATGCGCCGCAATGGATGACTGTCTGTACCTTTTGGGACAGATCTTTATAAGAGTTATCATCCAACCCAAATTGTTCAAAGGAAATATCCCCGTTAACCACAATAATTCTGTTTTTCAAGGTTACAGAAAGTGAGGGGAAGTAAAAGCTCAGCAGTTTATCCAATTTTACTTTGGCCTGATTCCCCCGTACCAGACAATAGATTATGTTCTTTGTTTGATCCAGTAACTCCCATAGAAGGTGTATTCCTAAGAAGCCCGTCGACCCCGTCAAAAGCACATTACCTATATCCATTGGCTTTATCGTCACTTCCGTTGGCCATACCCTATCAGAGAGATAAACTTCTTCTTCACTTTCTTTATCCTCTTGGCTACACCCCGTGATTTTAGAGGACAGCAACCCAATGGTTGGACATTCATAGAAATCCTGAGCGATCAGTTTCCATTCGTAAGATAAGGCGCCAGCCATAATTTCCAAGATTGTCAAGGAATCTCCCCCCAAAGCAAATAGGTTGTCATCAATTCCAACCCTTTCAACTTCAAGCGCTTCAGCCCAAATCATGGCTAGTTTCCATTCCACATCATTTCTGGGAGCAATATAAGCATGGGTTAACTGTTCCAATTCTAATTCGTTGGGTAAAGGCAAATCCCGGCGGTTGATCTTACCATTCGGAGTCAACGGTATAGCATCGAGCCAAATAAAACAAGCAGGAACCATATAATTTGGCAGATACTTCAATATATGAGATCTTAAACTTTCATGGCTGAGCCTTTTTTCACCCGTTAAGTAGGCACATAGATGTCTCTTGCCCGCTTTATCTTCTCGAACCATTACGATTGCTTCTTTAACCGAGGTATGCTCTAACAGGCAGACTTCGATTTCTTCCATCTCGATTCTTAATCCCCTGATCTTTACTTGGTTATCAGTTCGGCCCAAGCATTCTAGATCACCATTTTTTAGCCATCGTCCCAAATCCCCTGTCCGGTACATTGTATAACCCGCTATATAGGGATTAGCTAAGAAACGTTCTTTGGTCAATTCGGGGTTAGCTAAGTAGCCCAAAGAAACTCCATCCCCGACAATGAAAATTTCGCCTACTGACCCCATAGTTACTGGAGATAGATGATCGTCAAGGATATATATTTGGGTGTTGGCGATCGGTTTTCCGATCGTTATCTTTTCGGAATGAGTAACATTTGCCATTGTTGACCAAACCGTCGTTTCTGTTGGTCCATATAAATTATAGATTTCTGCTTGAGTAACGGATTTAAGTTGGGGTAATAATGGTGCAGGAAAACTCTCCCCTGTAATTAAGATGTGGGATAAATCATTCAAGCACTCCCGACCTTGTTCCTCACTCAAAATCAGCTTCATTCTTGACGGTGTGGCTTGCAGAACTTTAACTTGGTGTTTGCTAATCAGGGCAAAGAGATACTTTGCCATTGTTTGCTCTTCCGGATTGGCAATTATAACCTTCAGCCCTTTGGTCAAGGGCAAAATCGTGTCACTGAAGAAAATATCAAAGGAGATCGTTGTTAACGAAACAATCGTTTGACTCTCAAAGTTCAGATTCCGTGCTACGCTGTTAATGAGATTACATAAAGCCCTATGGTGAACCATAACCCCTTTGGGTTTACCTGTCGAACCTGAAGTAAAAAGCACATAGGCTAAGTCATCGGTATTATGGTTTATATCTTTTTCCAAGTTAGCCGTATCACTATTATAGACAGCGATGTTACTTAACGAAATGTTGGCAAACACACAATTCTTAAAGGTAGAACTATTAGGGTTATTTTTATCCGTAAGAATTAAGCGGGTATTACTTTGGTTAAGCATATAGGCAATTCTATCCCTAGGGTAAGCCGGATCTATAGGTAAATAGGCTGCTCCGGCCTTAAGAATCCCCAGAATACCTACTACCATTTCCAGCGATCTGTCGACAAGCAACCCAACAATCGAATTACAAGACATCCCTTTACCACGTATATAACGGGCCAACTGATTAGCCTTTTCATTAAGTTCTCGATAAGTTAATCTTTGGTCTCCGAAGACTATTGCCGTACTATCTAACGATTTTATAACCTGATCTTCAAATAGCTCAGACACAGATTTAGCTTCATAGGCTAATTCTGTCTGATTGAACCCTAGTAAGAGCTTAATCAGCTCGTCCTGAGATAACATTTGTAGTTCATATAGCCTTTTGCTTGGGTTTTCTAGGGCGTCGGTTAATAGATTGCATAGATTGTTATGCATTTGATCGATGTCTTCCTCACTGAAGGCTTCAAGTAAGTAGTCATAATCCAATTCTGGCAAGCCGGTATCTGCCCGGTCACTAACACATATTGACAGTGAGTTGGACTGTGCTCCGGGATAATTCCAGATTGCCTCATACTCAATGACCGAATCTAGCTTGAGATTGTGGTAATTCAAGGTAACATCCACAAGAGTTCCAGAGAATTGTTGTTTTTCACGAAAATCTTTTAATATGCTGCTATATGGATACCGCTGATGCCTCATAAATTTCTTTAACTCTCGAAAAGCCTCATTAACAAAGGCTAGAAAGTCAAGGCTTGGCTCAACATAGATTCTGACGGGTATATTATGCATAAACATACCCACTGTGTTCTTTTCCGTCTTGCCCGATCTATTCAAAATAGGAGTTTCAATCGCTATGTCTTTCTTATTACTTCGTTTGGACAGGTATAAGGCAAGCAGCGCATAAAAGACACTAAACGCCGACACTTTATTTAGCTCGCAAAAACTGTTCAATTTAGAACTTATTAACTCGGATAGAATATAACTTTTCCTTTTTCCCACCAAGCTGGTTATCCCTTTATTATCAGTAAACGATGTGAATTCTGGGACTGTTCCAAAAACACCTGACCAGAATTCCATATGTTTTTCAAAGCGTGGGGTAGCCATATATTGAAGTTCATCATTAATATGATGAACAAAGGAAAATTCCTCATCATGACTTTCTGAAAGGCTATTGTACTTTAGTTGCCAATATTCTTTCAGCATCTTTCTTATCACCAGAGCGGTTCCCCAGGCGTCAATAATCGTATGATGGAATTTGAAGAAACAGATATTTTTCTTCTCACTTAACTTAATCAAGGCAAAATAAAAAAGTTCTGAGTTGACTAAGTTAAATGGGGTTTCAACCATTTTCTTTTCCCATTGTTTATAATCATTTTCGCCATGATCATAGCTAAAATCTAAAACATCAAACTGCTTTTTGACAAAGTCAGAAAAATATTGTTGTGGCGTACCGTTTTGATTAACCAATCTAATACGAAGAGCATCGTTGTGTTTAATCACTATATTTATGGCTTCATTCATTAAAGTAAAGTCTATTACCTCACGGATTACCGCAGTTGTCGATGAAACAGCTTGGCTCGTACCAGGGTATAAATTATCTGCCACCCAGATAGATTTCTGGGCATTTGTTAAAGGATATAACTTGTACATACGCATTATCCTCCTTAATTTAAAACCCATCATCCAGAACTCTTATCCGACTTCAATAAAGTTTAACCTCACTAATATTCAACATATAATTCAAAAGGTCCTCTTCCTTCAAAAGCGTACAGCCATTAAGGATACTGTCGCGCTGACTATAACTAAAAAACACCTGCTTTTCTCTGATCAAGTAGAGAAAAGCAGGTGTTTGCTAGGGCCTTACTATTTTGTGAATTATTAGGTCCACCTTTAACGAGACCAGGTGGAATCTCGACGCAACCTTTGCCACCGCTCCTTAATTACTTAATTCAAAGTATACATTAAATGTGGAACCTGAAGGGCTAGTTTCAACACTTATCCTTGCATTGTGGCGTGAAATTATACCGTAACACACAGCTAATCCTAAACCTGTTCCTTGTTCTTTCGTTGTAAAGAATGGTGTGCCTAACTTTTCCAAAATACTCTGTTCAATTCCTTTACCTTCATCCGAGACGACTAAGGCTACCTCATTGTTAGTAAAAAACGTCTTTATTCTTAAATGTCCGCCACTAGACATAGCTTCTAACCCATTACGAACAAGATTTAATAACAGTTGGCGTATTTCCTGAATGTCGAGCTGTAAATCCGGCACATTATTAAGTTCAACCGTTAATACTTTATCATTGGCTTGGGCGTCCGCTTGGACGAGCGGCAAGGTGGAAGTGACTATGTCATTAATATTGTGCAATTCAAACATGGTTGGTTTGTTTTTATTGATAGAAAGAAACTCTGAGAGAATGCAATTTGCACGGTCAAGTTCTTCAATCATTAGGTCAAAATATTCCTTATCCTTTGACTCTTGTTTGTTCCTAAGTAATTGCAAAAAACCTTTTACAGTTGTCATTGGATTTCGGACTTCATGACTAATACTTGCAGCCATTTCACCGATTAAGTTCAACCTATCCAATTTAGCCATCTCTATCTGCGCTCGTTTGTTCTCCAGTATCTCTCTAGAAAGTAAATCATTCGCTGTCTGTAATTCTTTTGTACGCTCTGTGACTAAATCCTCTAGATAATGTTTATGTAGCAAATCCTGTCGTCTAAATTGATAAAGTACTACGGAGAGAAAATATGATACTATCAATAAAACAGATGCGTTTATATAGTGCGCCTGGCGAAGAGCGGGATCCGCTTGACTAGTAGCTACGGAAATCATAATAGTAATCCAGGATAATCCATATAAAAGTACTGCAATCTTCGGTTTATAGTTACACATAACAGCGATAATAATGCAGGTTATAACGTAAACAGTAAGTTGACTATGAATTTTTTGATCGATCCAACCCGATGTTATAGCCGCATGGTTTAGCAAAAAGAGAGCAAATAGGATTCCAAAGAAGTTATGAGCTGAAATTATTTTTTGGGGGGACTGGGCAATAATTCTGTAGGAACTCAAAATAAAAAGAAGTGTTACCAAACCCAAAACGACATGAGAATAGAATAAATACTTATAACCATCGGTAATACTCCAGAGACCTTTAACGTTATTGATATAGTCAACAAATAGCAGTATAAAGTTGCTCATGAACAATACGATGGATAATTTTCTGGTTCGATTAAAATTATCCATCGTTAGAATCCCGTCGATGGCATTATCGTAGTAATCTGTCCCATGTTGCAATTGAAAGAATCCCATGCTTTGTTGCTCCTATCCCAACCCTTTTCCAAAATAAAATTCAACACAAAGCAATGATTTTCCTTCTTTTGGCCATTATTGTTAGCCAACGACCTACTTTGTCACATTAAGTAGTCCCTGCAAGCTTTTATCTAAACATGACCTCTAGGGACTACTGAGGTCTTTTATATAATCTAAAAAATCTTCTTCCCACTTCATTCGATA
>DOPS01000030.1:0-30010 GCA_003512645.1 Desulfosporosinus sp. | reverse complement strand
GCTATGATTATGAAAAAGTTCCACGGAGTTTAGTGGATGAGTTCGTGAAGGATAAAGACGGGTTTTCCTACATTAATAACTGGAAACAGTGGAGTGCTATAAAAAAAGCAATTCTTAAATCTCTAAAAAAGAAAGGGGTGAAAAGCTTGGTCTCTTGGCAGCATCTAAAGAAATCAGCTTAAAGTATTCCTGTGGTAACGATACACGTTGTGAAAGGTCGTTGCCACACACATAGGTTTAGGCGGTGGGTAACACCCCCTTTTGGGCAGTACGGCATAAGCCGGCGATTGTTCAATCAATCACCCGAAATACAGGTAATGGCCTGTAGCTAAGTAGCTGAATCCTGTGATGCTACCTCCTGTTGTCGGCAGGAGAAAAACATATCATACCGTTTTACATGGTTTCGGTAGGTTTTAGAAACCAGGAGATGTAAAGGGTAATTCCTCCAAGCGTAGAAATGATCAATACTATTAGAAAAATGCTTAATCTACCCCAAAACTTAGGCTTTCTCCATGGTTTGAAATTCTTCAAAAAGCGGATGAATTTTAATAAATGTACACCCACTCTCGATTTTTGAAGATGTAGTGTACTCGATCTTTCCAACTAGGATTCCTTCTTTCTATAGTTAGCCTTAATAAATAGTACGAGTCTCAATATTATTGTACCATAGTGGAACAACCTTACCAGTAAAAAGTCTTATTCACCTCACAGACAAGAGCCTTTCACTCGCTTCAAACTTGAACTGAGTGAAAGGCTCTTCGAAGTAAACACTAAATAATAGGGCAGTTCTTTAATTCACTGAGGAATTGACCTGCTGTATTATTTTTGGAGCGGGGGGCAAAACCGCCAAAATTCCTCCCAAAACCACGAAAATTCCCCCTACTACTTGTAAGAGTGTAAGGCTTTCTCTAAATAGTATTACGGCTAAAACAACCGTTATCACAGGCTCTGTAGTACTGATTATTGAGGCAGACGTTGCCCCTATACGTTTTATACCCTCAAAAAAGGTTAACATTCCAATAACGGTTGATAATAGTGCAATTCCAACCATTACCATCCAAGTCCCCCAGGATAGGTTCCACGTCATGCTACCCATAGAGAANNGTCGTTTTCAATACTTTATGGCCAATGAGTATATAAACAGCATAAACAAAAGCAGACCCGAGGGCAAGCATAACCCCCAAGGAATTAATTCCTTGGAATGCTAAACCTAAGACCATGACTAGGCCGAAAGTTGATAGTAACAATCCTAAAAGCTTGTAAGTAGAAAACTTTTCTTGACGGGTTAGTACTGCAATCACGGTAACAATCACTGGATAAACGTATAATAGTAAAGCCGCTAGCGAGGCTGGAATAAAGCGTACCGAGGACATGTAAAGACCCGCCATCAAAGAATAGCAAATCCCCCCCATCCCCCATAAAATGAGCCATGTCTTTAGTGGCAATCGCGGAAACCCTTCTCGCCAGAGAGTGACCGTCCAGAAAAAGAGTACGGCAATTAAAAAGCGTACAAATAAAACTGTCGCTAGACTTGCACCACCTAAAAATGCAAATTTACCCAAAATAGTATAAAAGCTAAAACCAAAGGTAGAAATTAAAACTAATAATACGCCTATTCCGATCGATTGTTTGGGCCAGTTTTTCATTCGTTCACTCCAACTTCTAATAATTATTAATAGCTAGCTATATTCTTCCAAATTCGTGCAATTCTTTTTTATTTTGGGTATTCTCTCTTGAATCAGTTTCATTTTTAGAGAATCTATCTACTATTCAACGATTTTAGTCTAATTCCTGCTATTGATATTGATATTTTTGTTGTTAGTAATAGTTTACTTTTATCCTCTGAGGAACAATACTACCTCATGTTACCACTAAATAGCTTTTTTATAAATACAAAAAGCCGGAATAATCCGGCCTAAATCGATAGCAACACTTCCTAATGATCAAAATCCTCTCCATGTGATTAGCTTATCCCAACTTGGAGAAAACGTCGTCCAAGATGGCCAAAGCTTCGTCGATTTCTACTTTCTCAACAGTTAATGGTGGCAAAAAACGAAATGTCTTGCCTCCAACGCAATTAATCAAAAGGCCATTTTTGCGACACTCATCCACTATTTGAGGAGCCTTTTCACCTACGGTCAACCCTAACATCATACCCTGACCGCGCACTTTCTCCTCTACCCCATACTTTGCTGCAATTTGGTCTAGCCCATGACGTAAATACTCTGCACGTTCTACTACACCCTCTAAAAATCCATCCGCTAACATAACCTCAAGGACCGTACAGCCTACTGCCATCGCCAGTGGGTTTCCGCCGAGGGTCGTACCATGATCCCCAGGTTCGAACGCCACAGCGACCTTTGCTGTGGCCATTATCGCCCCAATGGATACTCCACCGCCAAGTGCTTTGGCTAAGGTCATGATATCTGGTGTCACCCCGCTCCATTGATGAGAAAACAACTTCCCCGTCCTGCCTACCCCGCACTGCACTTCATCAAAAATAAGCAGGGCATGGTAACGATCACAAAGTTCACGAGCTTTTTGGAGGAACTCTTCGGTTGCTGGATTAACCCCTCCTTCTCCTTGGATTGGCTCGATCAACAAGGCCGCAGTATTCTCATTGACTGCACTTTGCAAAGCCTCTATATCATTCAATGCAACATAGGAAAAACCAGCCGGTAAAGGCTCATAACCTTTATGGTATTTAGGTTGCCCAGTAGCCGTCAAGGTAGCTAATGTCCGCCCATGAAAAGAATTAGTTAATGAAACTACTTCATACTTATGGGTACCGTAGTTCTTTTTTGCATATTTACGGGCCAACTTCATTGCACCTTCATTAGCCTCACCCCCACTATTGCAGAAAAATACTTTATCTGCAAAAGAATTAGCGATCAGTAGCTCAGCAAGAGCTACCTGGTTAGGAATCCAGTACAAATTTGAAGTATGTAAAAGTTCCCCAGCCTGCCTCCGGATTGTCTCTACCACCTTTGGATGGCTGTGACCTAAAGAGTTAACCGCTATACCCGTTACAAAGTCTAGATAACGCTTGCAATCTGCATCCCAGACCCATACTCCTTCACCTTTAGTTAAGGCTATCGGAAATTGGTTATAAGTGTTCATAAGCGCCACTTTTCCACGCGAGATGATTTCATCTGTACTTAAATTTTCAAGCATGGCTTATTTCTCCTTTCTCCAACTACTTATTTGTTCTACAGATATGGCGAAATCCGGAAAAACATAGAATTATGATGGATCACTTGAATATCGTCCTAGCATTCAGGCGTATTTCTTCACCACGTCTACTACCTCAGAGAAATCTATACCAAGACGCTGCAATGTATCCATCGTTGGTATTCCGTTGGAGTTCCAACCCCTTCGTATATAGACTGCATCACACAATTTCTGATATTGTTCTTCCCTGTAGTTTCTTAGTATCTGAACTTTTACTTCAGTCGTTTTCCCCTCTATGTCAATATTGAGGATTTCCTTCAACTGTCCATCATACCTGTCCTGTCTCGAGTCATATTCCTCTAGGGTCACTGGACCGACGGCTCGATAAGGTACTTTGTCATATTCACGGGTTCCAAAACCCATTCGCAAATTAAAGATCCGGTGGAAGTTATAGACAACTTCCGACTGTCTAATTAGTTCATTATTGTCAATATTAGACCCGGTCACGCCGTTATATAGTTCTACATAGTTCTGCACATGTTCAGGAACTTTAGCAGGTTCAGCAGTGGTGTGATTATCCGCTGGAACGATATCATTCCATGGCAGTTTGCACAATCCGACTAAGCTAAACCAAGTCCGAAACATGGGATAATAGAAGAGCGCTTCGGCCTTGTCTTCAAAGGTAGGAATTTGATTATTAACCATGTCCATAAAGATGACCCAGGCCTCATCATGTTGAGGTCCTTTATTAGTCAGACCGTACCCGCCTTGCTGAGCCAGGGATTCTTTAGTCACATATTCTGAGAACTCAAGGCCTTTGACTTCCATGCCAATGTCTTGCAAAAAGTCTGGATTGGCTCCATATTTTTCAATAAACACTTTCTTCATCCGACGGATACCCAGCCCGGCAATCATACCAAAGCCTTCACCTTTGGCCATCTGGTGAAGTAGTTCCAGAGCAGCCTCAGCATTACCAAAGTTTAGTTTTAGTCCACCCGTAATATCCAGATTAAGAACTCCGTTTTCGTAACACTCCATCACAAAGGCTGTGAGGGTCCCGAAGGAAATTGTATCGACTCCGTAAGTATCACAATAAAAATTAGTTTCGATCACGAATTCTGGATCGAAAATACCTAAGACACTGCCGGCAGCGGAAAGCGTCTCGTATTCCGGACCGTCAACTAACACCTCTTTGTCTTTATAGGGCCCGGTTTTAAGCTTATAGGAATTGATCACTTTGGCACAAGAAAGAGTACAGCCATACCAACATTCATCGTGACCATTAAGATTGAAATACTTGGAGAGGAGGACAGCGTGAGCAATGTTTTTCGCATTGGGATCAGAACCAAACTTATAATTACGCACGGGTAAAAGGTCATATTCATCCATGATCTTGACGATATGAGTTGTTCCCAGTGTTCTCATTTTGCATTGTGAATCATCTAGAGTTAAGATTTCCTTGTGCATTTTTTGACCCACTTTTTTTAAGGCAGCAAGGTCGTGTGGGTTATTTAAATCTCCTCTTATTTTAATGCTCTTGATTACCAAGGCTTTAATATTCTTATCTCTAAAAACCGTACCTAAGCCGCCTCTTCCGGCTTGTTTTATTCTCACCGCTTTTCGGCGTGTATCGTAAAAAGAGAAATTGAGTAGCCCAATCAAGGTATGTTGAGCTGCCTCTCCAGCAGTTACTACCGAAACGTTTACTTTGTCTTCTTCACTTTCGGCATACATTTCTGTTAACTGTTCAATCAGGATGTGGCTGTTAACCGCCTCTAAAGGAGCTTCTTCAAGGGTCACAGTTCCTGTAGTTCCATCAATAAACAGAATAACGTCGCGTTCGGCTTTGCCTTGGATTTCAAGGGCGTCCCAGCCGGAGAATTTCAAGAAAGGGCCGAAGTAACCCCCAACATTACTATCCATTGCGGATTCCGTCAAGGGAGATAAACCGACTACATAGGATTTACCAGCACCAGGGTATTGAGTTATGCCACCAATCGGGCCGGGAGCAATAATCAGCTCATTTTCAGGATCATTCCATTTCGTATGATCATTAATACCATCCCACAATAGTTTTAAACCAAAGCCTCTTCCACCAATAAACTTCTGCTTCATCAATTCAGTAATAGGTTTTTCGGCAAAGGTGTTTGTCGATAGATTGACATATAAGGAACGGTTAGCATATCCTTTTTCTATTTGACCAAGATGATAGTTAAATGTGCCTAAGAGTTTATGCGATTGTTTCATTTCTGCAAGATTCATTTAGCGTTCCCTCCAACTATGGCATGTAATTTTGCCCTTTTTTTCATTATCTCATTCCATTCGCTGAGCTTAAAGGATTAAGGGAAAATCGATCATAGATTAATTCTAAACGGGAAGAAGTTGGCCCAGCTCTTGTTTTAGCGCAAGGTTGTATACTAAAGCAGCTACCGCAACATCTTCGAGTGACAATCCCAAGTTGATCGCCATGATTCTTTCCGAATCATTAAGCCGACCAGATAGTTTACCTGAGACCAGGTCTGCCAGATCCCCATAAACCGGTGGCACCGCGTTAAAATAACCCATTTGGCGATGACTTTCAAATTGCGGAACATCATCGACATAAATTCTGTCAACAGTTTCAAAACTGCTTTTTTTCCAGTAGGAATCATAATCGATCGGCGCACCAAAACAGCCTTCCTTTAACCATGACCCTTCGATGACAGGATCAGGGTTAGTGACAATGGGCCCTGCAGAAATGATGATATCACCGCCTTCTACGGCTTGCTGGGGATTGAAAGCGTGTTCGACCTTAACCTTAAAACGCAGTTCCATTTCCTGGGCAAACAGAGTGATAGCAGCCTTGTTAATGTCATAGGCTTTAACAATTTTAAGTTCGGGACAGATCGCTAGGACTGCTTCTAACTGAGTACGGGCCTGAACTCCACACCCTAGAATTGCTACTGACTGGCTATTCTTGCGCGCCAGATACTTAGCAGATAGCCCTGTGACTGCGCCTGTACGAATGGCAGTCAAAACGCCTGCTTCCATGATTACCATGGGAACCCCGGTTTCTTGGTCGTTTAGGACAATCAATCCTGAGATATAAGGCAAACCTTTTTCTCTATTTCCCGGATAGGCGCTGATCCATTTAAGTCCTGCGATATTATACTTAGGAAAGCTACAAACCATTGCATTGATAAAGTTGTCATCCCGTTTAGGATGCACTTCAATCTTGGCCAAAGCATCCACGTTTCCTTGAGCTTTTTCCAGAAATGACTCTTCCAGAAGGCTAATAACTTCAGACATGCCAATACTTAAGGAAGCAATATGTTGTCTGGACAAGTACAAAACCTCACTGCCAATCTTCATGAGTCCACTCCCTCTTTGCCAATTTAAGAATATCGATAATGCTAGTTATAGCTTTTAGTTCTTTCACCTGTTCCAGATTCAGCCGATTTGCGGTCAATAAAGTTCTTTGATAGTTCGAATTCCCTTTGCCTCCTGCTCGTTTATATCAAAGTATTATACCGACATTTTTCGGCCTATTTACAGTAGGTCCATGGTATGACCGATTTTGGTAAAGAATATCCCTTGCTTTGCTTAAAGACTCTAGTAGACTTCTTTTTCCAAGAGCAATTGCTTTTTGTCAAATCGTTCCAAAGAAAACGGGGTCAAATCTATGGTTTCATACCTACCTAAGCGGATCAGCTCTGATAAGCATTTACCGGCTGCAGGTGCCTGTTGGAATCCATGACCACTAAAACCCGTGAGCAAATAATAACCTTTCATCAGTGGATGCTCACCGATGATCGCATTATGGTCAATATAGTTATATTCATAGAGACCAGCCCACCCTTGTTCTAATTTTAACCTTTCAAAATTTGGGGAACGTTCAGCCAATAACGGCCAGACTTCATCCGTAAAATAGGATTTATCCAAATGGAAATCATATTGGTACTGGTAATCTTCCTGCCGATCTACCATATGAGCCCCTTCCCGGGAACCAGTAATTATTTTCGGTCCTTCGCCCAAGAAGTAAGTGCCGTGAATCGTATCGAAGATAAATGGGATGCTCTTTTGAAATGGAACAGTCAAATCGACACAATAAACTTGTTTACGAAGCGGTCGAACCGGTATATCTAATCCCGCCGTGCTGCTTAATTCACCAGACCAGGCTCCGGCAGCATTTACCACAATCGATGCGTGATACTCTTCTCCGTTTTCCAATCTCACGCCGCTTATTTGATGATCCCCATCTGTTAAAATAGCTTGAACCTTTTCATATATATACTCTACACCTAACCGTTTGGCATGTTTTACGTACCATTGCAGCACTGAATAAGGGTCTATGTTACCAGCAGCCACATCGAAAACAGCACCTGCTAAATCATCAACGATCAGTTCTGGCACGAAGGACTTTATTTCTTCTGGAGTTAACAACTGTATATTTATTCCAAAACTCTTTTGTAAGTTCATATTTTCTTTCAACATAGATAGTACTTGATCATTCGCCAAATACAGATAACCATGTTGTTTAAAATCAATGACGGCTGGATCTCCATCCAGGGCCATTTCTTTTTCAAACTTCTCATAGAGTTTTATACTAAGTTGGGACAATCGTATATTCCCTTCAATACTAAAGGTATGCCGAACTCCTCCATAACTACGGGGAGTGGAAGAATACTCATACATCCGATCTTTTTCAAATATAACAAGGCTACCTGTATATCCGTCTTTGCGCAAGTTGTACGCTAAACTTGATGCCATGATCCCGCCACCAACAATCATCAAATCGTATTTCTTAGCCATATTACCCTCCGTAAATTTAAATATAGTGATTCAACCATCTTATTAAGAAAAACACAAACATGAAAGCAACAACTTACAACTTCGTTCCAATTTTTTTTAGGGGTGTAATTAAGTTCTATTGGTATTTTTTATGGTAGCCCTTGGTATGACCAAAAAAATTAAAAAAACATCTCATCCTTACAAGATCAATTTAATCAGGACGCCAAAGAACAAAACTACTCATCTACTCCTCGTAACTTTTTTAACTCTTGAATTGATGTGTGTATGTGCTCGCTGACAGCTTTTGCAGCTGCTTCGGCATCGCCAATCTTTATGGCTTCGTAAACACGTCCATGTTGCTGCGACCAAAGCTGGCGATTTTCTTGCTGTTCAACAAGTTTTTGTCGGCTAGGTCCATAGTATTCTTTCATTAACCCCATTAATACGGTCATTAAGTTTTGCAGCACTGGATTGTGAGTAGCGCGGACTACACTAAAATGGAACTCGCTGTCCGACTCATCGGTATTCCGCCCTTCCTTCACATCATTTTCCATATTGCGTACTAACTCACACATATTGTAGAGATCAGCACGATCAGCACGCTTAGCTGCAATGCGTGCAGCGCCTGTTTCCATCACTAACCTAGCTTCCAATAAGTCGAAAATGCCGTCTATCTCTTTAAGAACTATGGTGGCAAAAGGATCAATTAAATCATTAATATTTACCTCTTTAACATAAGCACCGCTTCCGGGTGTAATCTCTAACAACCCTTGAGACACCAATGATGTTAGTGCCTCCCGTACTGCTGATCGGCTAACGCCCAATGTTTCGGCTAATTGTCTTTCCGGTAATAGCTGGTCTCCCTTCGCTAAAGTACCATCTTGAATTAAACTTCTAATCTTTTGTGCTACTTCTTCGTATAGACGAGTACGTTTTTTGCGAGTAAGATCCATAACTTAAAAATCTCCCTTAATTTGTTATAGGCTTCTATAGGCGTCAGACCCGTCACCTGGAATTTGTCCACATCTTTACCTGAAACCTGACCACAGTAGTCAACAATTTGGGCTTGGTCTGCCGTGGGAATATTGATTACGTATTCCATTGACTGAGTAATTAACTGATGCGAATACCTTCCTTTTGGACGTACACTTATATATACCACAAGCTGAGGTCCCGATGCAAGGATCCCCGTCCACGCTATGCTGATAATGTTCGGCTTACTATCTTCTTTGTTTCGAGAAGTCACGAGCACCGTAGGCAAAGGGAACAAGTCCATAAAAGGTTGTTTTATAGTTTTCTTATTAATGGCTTATTCCTTCTTTCTTATTCAAATTTAGGAATAACCTTCCCTGCATAGGGTAAGACAGTAACGCGAGCCTGTGGTCCGTGGTCTTTCAAGGCCTCATCGATCGCCTGCTGCAAGGTCGATGCATGTCCCATATGAACATCGCGCAGTTCTTCTTGGGTCATACCGTCCGTTACAACCACCATCTTACAGTTTAATTTGTGTAAGAGCCATGAAAATGTGTAGAGAACTACCCCTTCCTCTGGCGGCATGGTATCATCTCTAGTCAAAGCACGTATTTCTTCAGGATCCGGCATCTGCTTCATCCAATCTGCGTACTTTTGCTTCAATATACCTTCGTAAATGCCCTCTCGACATTCGCAGGGCACAATCACTGTTCCCCCGGGTTTAATAATGTTATCCAAAGCCTGAATCGCACGTGATGCACCTTGATAAAGACTGATTTCAAACCCAGCAGAACCGACGCCAGCTACTACAATATCCGCTTTCTCATGGATAGTAACTTCCAGGCTACGCCCAGATACAGCGACACCATCTCTATGTACCTCTATATGTTCTCCCGCTAAAATTCCTACAATTTGATTCTCTTCATCAAGAACGGTATTAACTACCATTTGTAAACCAGCAACCGTTGCTGCCTCTTCTATATCCGCTCGCACGATATTTTGCGGCGGCAGTACTCCGATCATTGAACCTCTACCGGCTTTTTCCAATTGATCCGTAAAAAGTTTATGATTTGTGTAGATAGTTTCTTTACTGACGATGCCCGGCAGTACGGTCTTTCCACCGCCAGTCCAGCCTGCCATCAAGCAAGGAACAATATTTCCAGTCACAATTTTTATATCTGCATCGGCAAATTTATGATGGATCTGCACGGGGGTACCAAAACTTGTCGTACCAAGCTCAATATGAACCTTTTCAAAAGGTCTATTATTGAGAACTTCAATCCGGTCTGCTATCTCTGCCCCAAGGTTTTTTACGATGTCCTCCTTACTATCCGGTGTATGTACACCAGTCCCGATAATAATTGTGACATTTGCATCTTTAATTCCCAAAGCATGAAGTTCACTCAAAAGAATAGGAAGGATTTCGTTATTCGGTGTCAGCCTAGTACGGTCGGTTACCCCAATGGCAACTTTTTTGCCGGTTGTGGCGATTTCCGCTATACCAGTCTTAATCAAACCGTCCATAATGACCTTCTTCATCACGACCATCGGCTGATCAAGTGGCGGTAAGGGCATTGGGTTATATATGCCGATCAAGTTCTGCACAGGCACTATGGCTATTAATTCCTTCGTACCACTAGGAACTTTGAAGCTTACATTTGTATCACTACTCATAATGCTACTCCTTTTCTTTTGTGTGATCCCAGATAAGCCTGTTTCACTTCTAAGTTCGCTCTCAGCTCACTCGCAGTTCCCTCTATGACAATCTTACCAGTCTCCAAGACGTAAGCTCTGTCAGCATTTGCCAAAGCCATGTTGGCATTTTGCTCCACCAACAAAATAGTTGTACCGGTTTTCTTAATCTCCCTGATCGTGCGGAATATCTCTTTTACCACGATTGGAGCCAAGCCCATGGAAGGCTCATCGAGCAACAATAATTTGGGTGATGCCATTATGCTCCGGCCAATCGCTAGCATCTGTTGTTCACCACCACTAAGAGTTCCGCCATATTGTGCTTTGCGTTCGTATAAACGTGGAAACTTTTCAAAGACATTTTGCAAATCACTGGCTATCTTGGGCTTATCTTTCCTAACATAGGCTCCTAACATCAGGTTTTCTAAAACTGTTAAGTTTGGGAAAATACCACGCCCTTCTGGAACATGGATGATACCAAGCTTTACGATCTGATCTGCTTTTAATTTACTAATGTCATGGCCGTCAAACTTGATCGTACCCTCTGCTAAGCAAAGTAAACCGGATATAGCCTTTAACGTTGTCGTTTTACCAGCTCCATTGGAACCGATTAAGGCAACAACCTCACCGGCCTTAACATTGAGTGATATACCCTTTAAAGCAGGAATCACTCCATAACGCACACTAACATTCTCTAGTGACAGCATCGCCATCCTCCTCATCGTCACTACTTCCGATATACGCCTCTATCACTTTCGGATCATTTTGGATGGCATCTGGCAGCCCATCCGCAATCTTTCGTCCATAATCTAAGACGACGATGCGTTCGGAAATATCCATGACTAGATCAAGATCATGCTCAATTAGAATAATTGTCTTATTCATTTCCCTGCTGATACGGCGTATAAGATCCATCAACTCCACTCTCTCCTGACTATTCATACCGGCAGCAGGTTCATCAAGCAATAATACTTCACACTCAGTCACTAAAGCTCGCGCTATTTCAAGCAAACGTTGTTTCCCATAAGGTAGATTAGCCGCCAGTTCTTCTAATTGATCGTCTAATCCTACAATAGAGAGTAATTCCTTACAGTAATCTATAGTCTTTCTTCTCTGCTCGTTCACTTTTCCAGTATGGAATAAAACTCCGAGCATTCCTTCTTTACTGCGGCAATGGTGACCAATCATCACATTTTCAAGCACTGTAAGCGTGGGAAACAAGCGAATGTTCTGAAAGGTTCGAGCGATACCTCTTTCCACTAGGACATGGGCCTTAAGGTTCTTAGTTGATTTCCCTTTAAGTCTTACCTCGCCAGTCGTTACTTGATAGACACCGGAGAGCACATTAAACAAAGTCGTTTTACCAGCACCGTTTGGTCCAATTATTGCCAGTATCTCCCCCTGATTAGCATGTAAGCTAACGTGATCGATAGCCATAATGCCACCGAACTGAACAGTGACATTCTCCATTTCGATTATTTTTAGTGCGGCCAATTTGTTCCACCCCTTTTCGTCAGGTGGTGACTTTTATCAAGATTTTTGAGGATTACATTACGAACCCGTTTATTAGCTCCCCAAAAACCTTCTGGTTTAAATATCATCATGCCTACCATTAAAGCACCATACAATAACATGCGGTAATCCGCCATAAAACGCAACACTTCTGGTGCCAAACCCAAAACAATTGCCCCAATTACTACGCCTGGAATACTAGCTAATCCACCCAAAACAACCATAGCTAGAATGGTAACCGAATCCATAAAAGTGAAGGAATCCGGACTCACGAAGGAAATATAAGTAGCATAATAGCCTCCTGCTATCCCTGCGAACAAAGCTGCAAAAGTAAAGGCCAATAGTTTAGCCCGTGTAGTGTGAACTCCCACTGCTTCCGCTGCTACTTCGTCGTGACTGACCGCAATAAGGCTGAGGCCAAATTCAGATTCAGCAACTCGAACCATAAAGAGTATCGTAATAATCAAGATAACTAGTATCAAATAATAAAAGGGAATTTTAGAAAAAAACATGTAACTTCCTATTTCTGGGGATGGAATGCCGGGTAACCCCATAGGACCCCGGGTTACACTATCCCAATTCAGAAAAACTAAGCGAACGATCTCACCAAAACCCAAAGTAACAATAGCTAGGTAATCCCCTTGGAGGCGAAGAGTTGGCAGTCCCAAAAGTAATCCAAACAAGGCTGTGATAATCCCACTTATGGGGATTGTCGCCCAATACGGTACATTGTAGTTCAACATTAGCAAGGCCGTCACGTAAGCACCAATTCCATAAAACGCTGCGTGACCAATCGACAGCTGTCCAGTAAATCCAGCAACCAAATTAAGACTAAGACTGAGTACAACATAAAGACCAATTGTAATCAGTACATGCATTAAATAATCGCTTTTAATGGCCAATGGTAAAATTATTAATACAAAAAGTAAGATCATCGGAGCCTGTTTACGACTAACAAATTGAGTGATTACACCTAACACCCTTTTCACCTACACTTTCTGCTGAATATTTTTACCTAGCAGACCAGTGGGTTTGATCAGCAAGATGATAATCAGCAATCCGAAGGCAATAGCATCCCTGTACCCCATCGACAGATAAGCTGCTCCCAAGTTTTCACAAACACCTAACAAGAGCCCTCCCAGCATGGCCCCTGGTATACTTCCAATTCCACCGAGCACTGCGGCTGTAAACGCTTTAAGACCAGCAGTATAGCCCATCACTGGGTACACTGCATCATAATAAAGTCCGACCAAAATGCCGGCAGCTGCAGCCAAAGCCGAGCCGATACCAAACGTTACAGAAATGACATTGTCGACTTTAATTCCCATCAGACTAGCAGTATTAACGTTGTGTGAAGTAGCCCGCATTGCCACCCCCATCTTAGTCTTATGCACAAACAAGTGTAATCCAAGCATCAATAATATAGCAACCACCATAGCATAGATCTGAATACTGCTTAGGATCACGCCGCCAAAATTAAACGTTTTGATTGTAAACGAAGGAGGAAAAGATCGGGTTTGTGTCCCCCACGCCAATTGGGCAAAGTTGACTAGGAAAATGGAAACACCTAGGGCACTTAAGAGGGGCCCCAACCTAGTCGAGTGCCTGAGTGGACGATAAGCTATCCGTTCTACTATAATCCCTAAGATGGCTACAATGAGCATCGATAGTAACATCGCTGGGATAAAACTCATGTGAAACTGCTTGACTAAGATAAGACCAGTAAAAGAACCAATCATGAAGATGTCCCCGTGAGCAAAATTTATGATCTTTAAAATCCCGTAGACCATGGTATAGCCCAGAGCAATCAGGGCATACATACTTCCTGCCGTCAATCCGTTGACAAGTTGCTGAAAAAACATAGGACACCTCTCTTCGAAATTGCTTAAACAGCTGGATGAAGAGGGAATTACCCCTCTTTCCAGCTGGTCTAAACCTTGAATTTATTTCTTATACATTTCGAATTTACCATTCTTAACAATAAGTTTCAGCGGTTGTTTTATGCAGTCCCCATTTTCATCAAAGGTGGTTGTCCCAGTAGCACCTTTGAAATCCTTCATAGTTGTTAACCAATCGTTGATTTTCTTGCGATCTTCGCCACCATTTTTTACAGCTGAAAACATAATGTTAGCTGCATCATAGGCAAAAGCAGCCCAAATATCGGGCTCAGCTCCCCATTTGGTCTTATAGGAATCAATGAAAGCCTTTGCTTCGGGATAAACTGCAGAACTATGAAAAGCACCGATACATAGCAACCCTTCAACATCTGTACCACCGAGTTTAATTAAAGCGTCAGAATAAAGACCGTTTGAGCCTATGACTGGATAATTAATGCCCAGACGCTTGCCTTGTTTTATAATCATAGCCGCTTCGTTATATTGACCTGCAATAAATAGGGCATCAGGGCTATTGTTTTTCATTTTAGTTAAGATTGCACTGAAGTCTTTTGTTTCGCCCAGATTATAAGGCTCTTGCATTACGACCTTAGCTCCAAGGGATGTCACCTTTTTATTGTAAACATCGGCGAGACCCTTACCATAGTCATCGTTCTCGTACAGAATGGCTATGTTCTTGTAGCCTTCATCTATGGTCCATTGGGCAACAAATTCACCGTCGTAGGCATCCGTAGTAATATCGCGAAAGGTATATGGTCCAGCTTTGGTCACAGCCGGTGAAGTTGAACCGTAGGAAAGCTGGGACAATCCGACCTTATTATAGATAGGTGCCCCCGCAAGAGTTGTCGAACTTGTGTAGTTCGCAATTACTCCTAAAATAGATTTATCGGCGGCAAATTTATTGGCGATGGATGCCGATTCCTTCGGATCTGCCTTATCGTCTTCGATCACTAATTCAACTTGCTTACCATTAACTCCACCTGATTTATTCACTTGTTCTGCTGCCAATTCGACCGCATTCTTAATAGTTGCTCCCGTCTCAGCGATTGCTCCTGTAAATGGTCCCGCTACACCAATTTTGATCTTTGCATCACTTGGCGCTTTTTGGCTGTCTGATGAAGCACCAGTCGTTCCGCAACCAGAAATCACTAGTGAAAGCACGAGAAAAGTTACTAATACTAACAGTGATGTGCTTTTTCTCATTTTAAACACTTGATAGCCTCCTCTTCGATAATAATCCACCATACGATCTTAAATGATAAAACTGTTGGGTCATATGAGCCCTAATGCACGGGATTACTCCTAATTTATTCTGTAGTTACCTCCTCTCTGAAACGTTTCCTGGGATAAAACTGATAATCGAACTAGTGTTGTGAATCACGACTAGTCCAAGGTAACCCATTGGTATTAAATTGGTCTGGACAATTTTTTCAATAGTTAGTAGTATTCAAGACAATTGACTATATTCCTGCAAGATATTAAAAGATTCTAACAATTTTGTAATTAAATATTCTGACATATTTCGACAGCAATTACCACTCTCTAATTCTTATTAACGCTTCCTATGTAAACGTTGTACTAGTTCATCCGCAATCTGAGGCTCACTATGCACTATAAAACCTAACACTGGCGTCTAGGGCAGCATGAACTCATGACACATTCCCTTGTAAAAATTGGACTCCATTTAATCTGATCATAGCTCCCCTCCTTTCTCGAAAGGTAACCCTCACAGCGAAAGAGGAGTTACTAATAAAAAAGATCAAGCATTTAGCTTGATCTTTTTGGTTTCATTATTTAAGGTTCTTAATAGCCGTTTCCCCGAATTTCCCTGTGACCACTTTTTCGTAGGGGGCGATCTTATTTAATTCCCCTGCATCCTTGATGATTTGTTGTAAAAGATAGAAATCCTTTTCGATTAGAACAGGATCCGTTTTCCAGGAATTCTGTTCTTTATACCGTTTGACTGCGCTCACGAGTATCTGATCGTTTTCATCTGGGAATTGAGGTTTGATGGCTTTGGCAATCTCCTCTGCAGTATGACTTGCTACCCAACGTTGTCCCTTATAGATTGCATTAGTAAACTTTTGAATGAGCTCGGGATTTTTCTCTATTGTGCTCTTCTTAGCAAAATAAGCGGTATAGGGTACTTCACCACTTTCCTTACCTAAGGAAGCAACGATATAGGCTTTACCCTCTTTTTCCATGCTCGAGGCCGTGGGCTCAAAGATAATGACATAGTCTCCTTGCCCTCCCATGAAGGCACCTGGCATCGCAGCAAATTGCATCGTGGTATCGATAGCTACATCCTTTCCAGTCGTTAGATTGTTCTTACTTAAGACATATTGAAGGACAATGGCTGGCATTCCCCCCTTACGCCCTCCGATAATATTCTTCCCTTGGAGATCACTCCATTTAAAATTGGGATCGGGGTTTCTGCCCATGAGGAAGGTTCCATCTCCATTCGTAAGTTGAGCGAATACGACACTGTTATCTGCTTTACCTTCATTATAGACGTAAATACTTGCTTCAGGTCCGGCGAAACCAATGTCAACCTGGCCAGATAAGACAGCGGTCATTACTTTATCTGCGCCTTGACCATTGGAAAGCTCTATATCGAGTCCCTCAGTCTTAAAAAAACCTTGACTCATAGCCACATACTGTGGAGCATAGAAAATGGAGTGGGTGACCTCGGATAGTTTTACCTTGGTGAGTGCGGTCTGGTTACTACAGCCTGATAACACTAAGGACAGTACTAAGGCTAACACGATAAGTACTAGCACGGTTTTCTTCTTCATAATGATGGGCCCTCCTCTTACACTATTTTGCTAAGCGCTGTTTATCTGTCAGTTTACTGGTTTTAGCCTTTGTTTTTTACAAGCAATCTTTCAAGATAAACCACCCCCTGATACATAATGGTCGCTGCTATACCTAGAATAATGACACTGGTCATAACCAGGTCCAATTTAAAAACTTGCCCACCATACACAATCAAGTAACCTAAACCTGCTCTTGAGACTAGAAACTCTCCTACAATGACTCCCACCCAAGACAATCCGACATTAATTTTTAGAGCATTGATAATGGTTGGATAGGAAGCAGGCAGTACTACTTTTGTAAGGACTTGAAATTTCGTTCCACCAAACGTCTGAACGAGCTTAATCTTTTCCTCATCAATGGCTAAAAATCCACCTAAAACTTCCAAGATGGTGACAATCAGTGAAATCGCCAAGGTCATGACTATAATTGCAGAAGTACCTGCTCCAATCCAAACAATAAAGATCGGCCCGAGCGCTATTTTAGGCAAACTGTTCAGGACCACAAGATAGGGTTCTAATATTTTACATAAAAACTCTGACCACCATAAGATAATTGCCATAATCGTTCCCAAGAACGTTCCTAAGATAAAGCCGACGAATGCTTCTAGACAGGTTATGCCTATGTGATGAAAAAGCACTCCCTCTTCATATAATCTCAGAATCGTCTTTAATACCCTTGAGGGCTGACTGGTAATAAACGGGTCAACTAGTTTGGCATTAGCAAAGACTTCCCAAAATATTAGCGCAAAAGCTAGAATAAGTAATTGTATGAGCCGAACCCACAGTTTTTCCATCCTGATCCGCTGCAAATACACCCTATGTTCTTGAGAAATGTCAGTATCTTGAGTCTTAGGAGATTCCCTTTCTTCTAAGTTAGACATGGACATCAAGCCCCCTCCATATCTCCTGGAAATAGTTCCTAAACTCTGGTGCATCCCTTGAGGATAAAGGGGTCCTGTTGGTATTCTTAAACTTAATTTCATAAATGTTCTTTACCGTTCCCGGTCGTTTTGACAAAAGAATGACCCGGTCAGCCATGCTGATGCTCTCGCTAATATCATGGGTAACCAGCAGCGCAGTTTTATTTTCTTTTTTAATTATTGCGTAGATATCGTCGTTAACCACTAGCCTCGTCTGAAAGTCTAAGGCCGAAAAAGCTTCATCTAGTAAAAGAATTTGAGGATCCGTCACAAGAGTTCGGATGAGTGCCGCTCTTTGCCTCATCCCTCCGGATAGCTGGTTTGGATATTTATCTTTAAATTCGTATAACCCATATGTTTTAAGAAGTTTAATAGCTCGCTCTTTCGCCTCTGGCGTGATTGAGTTTCTAATTTCAAGACCAAGCATGACGTTTTGATAGATCGTCCTCCAGTCAAAAAGATGGTCTTTTTGCAACATATAGCCGATTTTTTTGGAAGTTCCGCTGACCTTTTCCCCAGAAATCATGACAGATCCTGAGGTTGAGGACATCAAGCCCGAAATGATCGATAATAAGGTGGATTTACCACAACCGCTAGGACCAACAATGCTTACAAACTCTCCTTCCCGAACATAAAAATTAATATTTTCTAAGGCAATTATTTCCCCATTGGGGGATTGATACTTCATGCCAACTTCCTGCACCTCGACAATATAGCTCAATTGGCGTTCCCCCCTGTCGTCTCATTCTTTAATAATGTATTGGAGAATGCCTTCATCGGTGCGTAATTCGTAAATTTACCAGTATTTTTTCAGGGTCTGATTCTATCGTAAGCACGACCTTTGGTGAAAACTATCGCGTTCAGGATTGGTTTTACCGAAGGAGAAATACTCATGCCATGAAGCAGAAAAGTGGAAGGGACGAAACAAACGAGTGTTATTTGTGGTAGTGCACTATCTCATATAAGATCTGTAAGAAACTAAAATTCGTAACAGCCAGCCCCTCAAAAAGGCATACAAAAAAGCCTTAGCATTAAAACAAATGCTTAGGCTTTTTTGTATGCTTTATAAGCTTTTTATAATTTTTTTCTTAAAATTAATGAGCAATCAAATTCTTAAAAAGAAGATGGGGCTATTTATACTAAGGTATCGATATGAATATGATTGGAAGTTTTGATATGAGGGGCGAGGTTTAAATAGATAGCCTAGGAGATGACTTAAGCCAACTCCTGAACGGCAGTTTTAATTCGTCTTAACCCTTCTTCAAGAACCGCACGGGAACAGCCTAAATTAAGTCGAGCAAAGCCTTCACCACCGGGGCCGAATAAATAGCCAGCATTCAAACCAACGCCAGCCTTGTGTACCAAAAATTTATGCAAATCCTTGGGTTCTAGCCCTAAACTCCTAAAATCCAGCCAGACCAAATACGTCCCTTCTGGTTTTATCAACCCTATCTGAGGCAGCTCTCGAGCAAGGAACGACATAAGGAATTCTACATTTCCCTCAAGATAGTGCATCAACTGATTGAGCCATTCCGCGCCCTGCTGATAGGCTACTTCTAAAGCTGTTATGCCAAACACATTAGGATTATGAATCCCTGTCAGGTCCAGAGATGCGAGAAACGCTTGTCGATACTTGGGGTTGGGAATGATCAAGTTCGAGGTTTGTAAACCTGCTAAATTAAAGGTCTTGCTTGGGGCAGTACAAACAATTGATTGTTGCGCCAAATCAGAGGAAAGCGAGGCAAAAGGAATATGACGATAACCCTCAAAAATTAGATCGCCATGAATTTCGTCAGAGATAACCAGTACATCATAAGCTAGACAAAGCTGACCTAAGCGATCAAGTTCATCCCGATCCCAGACACGACCAACAGGATTATGGGGGCTGCAAAGAATCATCATTTTGACTCCGCTGGCAAATTTCTCTTCCAAGTCCGTAAAGTCCATAGTATAGCGACCGTTTTCCAATCTAAGTTGGTTATTAACCACTTCACGACCGTGATTTTTGATCGCTTGAAAAAAAGGTGGATAGACAGGGGATTGAAGGATGATTTTATCACCAGCCTTGGTCAAACTCCGTACCAATTCATTTAAAGCGGGAACAATTCCAGGGCTGAAGGTTATCCACTCTCGTTCGATCAACCAATCATGCCTGTTCTTCATCCAGTCGATCAGAGCCTCGTAATACCCGTCCATACTATTTGAATAACCATATATTCCATGCTGGGCACGGTTTACTAAGGCTTCTACGACTGCTTGAGGCGCTTGAAAGTCCATATCAGCAACCCATAATGGCAAAATGTCCTCGCGCCCAAAGATACGTTGGTTAAAATCCCATTTAACACAACTCGTCTTGTTGCGATCGATAATCTGATCAAAATCACAGTTCATTGTAATTATGCTCCTTACACGATCAATATTTGCCGTCGGCTGCTTCTTTGATTGCTGTGACTATCTTGTTATACCCAGTACAGCGGCATAAATTACCGGCAATAGATATTTTTATTTCTTCATCTGTAGGATTGGGATTTGTCATCAACAGTGCCTTGGCCGACATTAACATTCCCGGTGTGCAATAGCCACATTGAACCGCACCATTCTGAATGAAGGAATGTTGTAGTTTGTCCAATTGTCCATCCTTTTCTAAGGCTTCAATAGTCAGGATTTCTTGACCCCTAATTTGAAGTGCAAGAACTAGGCATGAGTTTACGGCTTTGCCATTCATGATCACAGTACAAGAACCGCACTCACCTTCGCCACACCCTTCTTTTGTCCCTGTTAGACCCAGTTCTTCTCTCAATAAATCGACCAGTCTTAGGGTCGAACTAACTTCCATGTTATACTCTTTTCCGTTGAGTTTAAACTCAATTTGCATCGTATTTCCACCCTTAAATTTAAGTATTGAAGCTACTTTTTCAGAGACGCCAATATTTTTTCTGGAGTAAGTGGCAATTCTGACAGTGAGGTCCCAAGGGCGTTGTTCACTGCATTAACTACTGCCGCAGCGACTGGAACAAAGGCTATTTCCCCAATACTCTTGGCGCCAAAGGGACCTTCATCTCCACCCTCCTCGATCAAAAGCGTTTTGACGGTGGGCATATCGGGAGCATTAAGCAGATGATAGTTCTTAAAACTGCCGTTCAGGATACTGCCATCACGACCAATCCTAAGTTCTTCATATAAAGCGTATCCAATACCCATTTGGACGCCCCCTTGGATCTGTCCTTCAACCATCCCGGGATTTATGGCCTTCCCAATATCATGTGCCGCCAGATAATCGACAATCCTCACTCGTCCTGTTTCAGTATCTACCGCAACCTCGGCAAAATGCGCGGCATAGGCACCTGGATTGGATGTCCCATGATAGGTGTGTGTAACAACGATGTCGATATTATCCTTAATTTTAGCGGTCGTAGCAATTGCGCGATAACTCATCGACTGCGACTCGTTGCCAATTATTTTAACCCTTCCCTGTTCTACTGCTAAGTATTGCTTAGGCTTCTGTAAGTTATGAGCTGCACATTCCAACAGTATCTCTTTCAACCTTTTGGCCACTTCATAAGCGCACGCACCGCAAATATAAGTTACTCTACTGCCATAAGAGCCGAAATCATAGGGACCGTATTCAGTGTCTGCTTCCAGGACGGTTATCTTATCTAGCTCAATATCTAAGACTTCTGCAGTGATCTGCTTGATCGAAGTAATTGTTCCACAACCTAACTCATGAAGACCTGTATTAAGAATAAAACTACCGTCCTCATTCATTTTAAGGGTCATTGTACTATGTTCAGGAAAGCCTCCGTACATACCATTTTTATGAGCAGCACAGGCCAATCCTACTCCCTTGCGAACTCTAGCTTGATTGGGATTGGGTTCCCTATAGTATCGTTTACTCCAGCAAAAGGCGGCAGCACCTTTCTTTAGGCATTCAATCACGTGAGCATTGCCCAGCGAAATATGCGATGCTTTATCGAGGTCATAGGGATGGACAAGATTCTTGAGTCTAAATTCCACAACATCCATTTTCAAGCTTTTGGCTACCGCATCCATATGAATTTCAAGGGCAGTCATTATTTCTGGCGCTCCCCACCCTCGGGCTCCACCGGCAACAGGCGTATTTGTGTAGACTGTCTTACCCGAATGTTCGTAGTAAGGGATTCTATATAACTTACAGATCTTTTTGGACATTGCGTACGTATTGTCGATGGAACTGGTGGCATAGGCTCCGGCATCCACAATGGTATTTACACTACAATCCGCAAGAATCCCTTCCATGGTAACCTTCGTTCTTATTCTGGAGGTCGTGGCAGGTCTAGTCATCGTAGAAATAATAGTTTCTTCCCTGGTTAAGGTCAATTTGACCGGTCGCCTAACCTCCTTAGCCAAAAACGCAGTAATCGGTTCTAAGATGGTTTCTTGTCTTCCGCCGAAAGAACCTCCCATGGGCACTTTAATGACTCTGACTTTGTTATAACTCAATTCTAGCAAATCCGCGACAATAGTTCTAACGCCAAAAGCACCTTGACAAGCTGCCCATAACGTCAACTTTCCAGAACTATCGAAATCTGCCAGACAAACATGCGTTTCCATTGCTGCATGATGCATTTTCTGAGTACTGGTTAAAGTTTCAACAACAACACAATCCTCAGAAAGCAGAACTTGCTCCCCTAGTTTGTATTCATACTTATGGATCAAATTCCCCATAGGATGGATTTTCGTTTCTTGTTCCTGCAGCGCTTTCTCAGGAGTACTTAGTACAGGCAGTGCCTCATACTCCACTTGAATAAGGGCTATAGCCTGCTTAGCAGTTTCCTTACTGGTAGCCACAACAGCTGCAACTCGATCTCCCACAAATCTTACTTTATCCGTTAATAGACGTTCATCCTCTAAGCAAAAATCTTGGTCAGGTATAATTCGATAGCGACTATACGCTTTGCTGGGAGTATTCAAATGTGTGAATACCCCGATAACCCCTGGGAGAGCTTCGGCTTTACTTGTATCAATGCTTGCAATTAGCCCATGGGCAATCGGACTTAAGAGTAGTTTTGCGTATAACATATTTGGCAGCGTCATATCACTTAAATATTTCAAATCTCCACTTACTTTTTGCTGTGCATCATGGATTGGAAAACTCTTCCCAACGTATTTGAAATCCTTGGTCAATACACTCACTCCTCAGCTTTTGAACACTTGTTATCTCAACTAATTTAAATCTTCTGCAGCATGGAACTTAGGTTCTTTGGTAATAGACAAGAACTTATTTCAGCTTATCTCAGTCTCTGGGATGTTGAAATTCTTGTCCTTTTGATATATATTTTAAACTATCATTTGAGTGTGGAGCGGAATAATCACACGAGGAAAAGGAGGCTGCTGAATTGTTCAAATTTAATGTAGAAGAAGAATTAAGCTGCAAGGTTGAAGGTACGGATAAGTTTATTGCTAAAAAAGGGGCAATGGTTGCCTTTAAAGGAAACTTTAAGTTTGATAAGATGTTGCTAGGTCCAGACAATGGGGGAGGAGTTATGGGTTCTCTCTTAGGCATGGCAAAAAGAAAACTAACCGGGGAAGATATTCAACTGATGACAGTCGAAGGTTCGGGTATCATATATTTAGCGCAAAATGCTTATCATGTTTCAGTTTTTGAACTTGAGCCTGGCGATTGCTTATCGGTTGAGAGTGAAAATCTTCTCGCTTTTCCCCTAGAACTTAAATACGATGTCCGCTTTATAGGAAGTGGAGTTTTATCTCAAAAAGGCTTAGCAACAACCGTTCTCAGCAATACCTCAAACCAACCCCAACAAGTTGCCGTAGTAACTGATGGTAACCCACTCATGCTTGAAGCCCCTTGTGTGGTTGATCCTGATGCTATCGTGGCATGGACAAGCGGTCCTAACGGGGGTGGAGATCCAAGTGTGGCCATGAATAACTTTAGCTGGAAAACAGCTATTGGACAAACATCCGGAGAATCCTATCAGTTCCAGTTTAATCAATCTAACCAAATGGTTCTCGTTCAACCCTCGGAAAGATTATCCGGATTAAAGGTTAGGGTCGATTAGCATAATTAAGAGACATCGCTCCCTTATTCTTTTATACTAGTCTAGCCTGCTTTAAATTATAGCATTAATATACCTTCAACGTGTACTGTATAATCTAATGAATTAAATCTACGTTTTCATAACACCCAACTAAGATTGGACCTAGCTATCCAGAGAGAAAATTGATCATTGTACTATTGCAGTTCGACACTATAAATAACCGTAAATAAGGGTAGGTAATTCATGCATTTTGAATTACCTACCCTTATATTGTACTACGTAAGTCTTCTGCTCAATAGTATGAATGCCTATAAACTATAAACTATAAACTATAAACTATTTGCGCCACCCCAAAGCCCTAAAGAGAGCGGTTGCGGCCTCAGCTCGGCTTACTGTTTCCAAGGGAGCCAGCACTTGACCCTCCACTTTGAGTATTCCTGTGCTGCTAGCTAAGGCAAAAAATCCTAAAGCATCCGGGTTAATTTGAGCGGCATCTTGAAACTTAACCTGATAAATATCGTTCAGTTCAGCTAACTTATCTAGTTGAATATAGCGTAACAGGACTTTAACTAAGATTTCTCGAGAAACTGGATCCCCAGGTTGCATTTCCTCTTTCAACCAGCCTTGCTCTTTAGCCTTTTTAAGAATCTCACTCTCCGTCAAGCCCGTATTTCCCCACTGACCAAATCGGTTGAGATACATTGCCCGCAATAGCGACCCCAAATTCATCTTCTCCAGCGGCTTAAAGCTGTTTCCATAGTCACCAAACAATCCCGCTTGCCCGAGGGCCGCAATCTCTGATGCACCGTTAACTCCCTCAAGATCCGTAAAATTATAAGGTTTTGGCCCTTTTTCCAGGGGCAGGCCCTGGTAATCAAGCAGTTCTCCGCTTTTTGCATCTAATATATTGGAAATCGAAATACTACGGTCTTGACTAACTGGAAGATAAACCAAGCGCAAATCCCCTGGCATTCCATTGGAATAGATTCGAACATAGTTCAGAGTCAGAGGACGTGCCTTCAGAAATGATTCTACAGCCTGTTCTTTACTAAGAATTCCAGAAACACTTGACAATTCATGTTCTGACCAGTTGAGTTCATAACTCGTGACCTTACCAGCGACAGGATCTACATTGACAATCATGCCATTATCCGGGAAATCTACCCCATTGACAACTCTGTGGTAAGAGTAAGCCTGTATATTCCATGGCTCCGGACTTATTTTATCCATTTGGTTATTGATTTCAGTGTTTAACACGACTTGACTAAACCGATCGGGCTGTACTTTTTTTAGAAACTCTTCAGCTAGATTCTGAGCTGCTAAGCGGTCAAGTTTTGCCTCAGTCTTCCCGCTCGGTTGATTAGAGATATCAAAACCATACAACTCACCAGTTGTGGCACTGACCCTAGCACTTAGGTATTGAGGTGTGCCATCCCCTTTGTCGGATCCCATGCTGTTCCAGTTAAAGCTCCAAATACGCTTGTCTGCACTACGCCAGTCAGTACCTAGATTTGCGCTACGTAGGGTTAGGTTAGCAGGTATCTCAATCCAGCGCTGTACTGCAGCTATGGCCTCATCCCGTTTAAGCAGCTTAGCAGTGCGTTCCACTTCTAGTTGTTCCTGAGGGGTTAAAACTTGAGCTCCATCTGAGATTGAGCCTGCCCTTTCCTCCTTGGCGTTCCCCATTCCTCCAGTTCCGAATGAATCAGTCATTAGCCAATCTCCCTGATTGAGCTGAAGGGGTTCACCTGTAAAGGCATCGATTGCCCCTCCATTTTGCCCTCTCAATTGGTAGACAAGCTTAGCAACCTGCTTTTGTCCCGCAACTAACGGTCTATAAGAAGACGGTACCCAGTATTCTAATTTAAAAAAAGGTGCCTTAATGAAAGCTTGCTGTGCCTGGGTGGAGTTGATCACGCCCTTACCCTCAGGTGCCTTCACTTCATTCCAGTTGAGATTATAGGAAGTGATGTGCCCATCGGTACTGGACACCTGCACATTGGCCCCATTGCTTAGAAAGGGCACCCCATCAATAAGGCGCTGGTATTGTAAATTATAATTGACAGGACTGTAGTCCAAGGGCATAATCTCTGAATCACTAGGAATAAGTCTTAAGTCCTCGCTAAGCTTGCCCAATAAACGCTTCAGTAAATTATTACTAATTTCTCTGGCAGCCAATTTAGTAATTGGCGGAATTGACGGGCTATTGCCCACTTGAGTGTCATTTTTCCAATAGTTCATACTTATAATATTTCCGTTTATGGCACTAACTTCTGCAGCGAACTCTCCTGGTCGTTCCGCCGTTCCATTCCAACGCAGGGCCCATACTTGGCGATCATCGTAAGTGTTGTATGTAGAGTTAAAGTCGGTATACTCAATGGGCACATCGAAGTTTGATTTAACAATCAGAATAGCCTCTTCGAGGGTGACTTGAGGTATCGCCAAAGTCTCCATAGGTTTTAATAACCTACTTTCTACAGGTTGTGGTAACCCACTTACTCCGGCTATAGCGACGGGAGCAGAAATCATGGGAGCTAGTAAAAAAGCAACAACGATCACGGCAAAGCTAGAATGCCAATTCTTCTTCATAATATTATCTACCTTCCTCTCTTCTATCTTTTTTTCATTAAGTACGCTGCACCTCTTAAAATCTACCCATATCACGCTCCCAACCTGGTTTTATAATTTTTTGCTTGTCTCTTGGCTCATGGATTGTTAATTCACTTTCCATTCCATTCCACCATTCTATTCTATTTCCTACTTAGCTATAGACGCATAATAACTGTGTTTACTGACAAGGAAATTACCGACATCTTTCTACATATTTCGCACTGTTATCTATTTGCAATAGATAACAGCCCTTTAAGTGAACTCGTGCGACTTATGCAGAACATCGAGTCTTCGGTGACGAAAGCTTCCGTTGACGATAGTCTCCAGTGGAGAGTATCGCCGAAGCCGCGATCCCTAAAGAAATGGCTTACCAGCGTAGGATAGAGTATCGCCGAAGCGCACGGCCCTTAACGAATACGATCGCGCTGAGGATTGGTTTCACCGAGCCGCCTATTCTCAAAAGGTACACTTCGCAGCGAAGGGAGAGTCTATCCCCACCGAAGCAGAGTACTGGGAACTAGTCTCACTTGAAGTGGGTCTGACGATTGGAAAAATCTTCTTTTTAAAAATAGGCAATCTGCATTACTTAAAGCAGATTGCCTATACATGTTTTACACAGTAGTCACAGGAGTCGAGCCCTGGTAATAATCTTCTCGCCGTATTTCTCTTTCACTAAATCAAGAACTTTAGTGAGATTTTCACGTTCCTGTTGGGACTCTTCAAACAAAGATAATTGGTTTTCAATCTGATCAGTCAGGTTATGCAGGGTCACGCCAATTAACCTGAGGGGTTGTTTAAGCGATACCTCTCTTAAAAGGCTGCAGGCTTCTTGATAAATCACGTCTTCAAGATCCGTAGCCCGCGGTAAGGTACGAGAACGAGTTAAGGTACGAAAATCGTCGTATCTGACTTTCAAGGTGATCGTTTTACCTCTGAGATTCTCTTTACGCAAGCTCCGACCAACATCAACGGCCAAGTCTAGCAAAGTCGTCTCCAACACCTCGATATCGGCAATATCTGCAGCAAACGTAGTCTCTCGACCGATGGATTTAACCACCCTGTCGCTTTCCACGGGTCGATCGTCAATCCCTTTGGCCAAGTGATAAAGTTGACTTCCCGAAGTTCCAAACAGCCTGGTTAAGTTTCCCAACTCCAAGCGACGCAAATCCCTTACTGTTTTGACATTATAAGAGTGCAATTGCTCCGCAGTCTTTTCTCCGACTCCCCAGATCCGTTCCACTGGCAGTGGGTCAAGAAACTCTTGAATCCTATCTGGTCGAACAACCACGAAACCATCAGGTTTTTTCAAGTCTGAGGCCAGCTTTGCCAAAAACTTATTACAGGCTAAGCCAACTGAAGCTGTTAAGTTTAGTTCCTGCTGGATACGCTGTTTAATAGTTAAAGCAATTGTATCGGCAGGACCAAATAAGCTTGTAGAACCTGTAACGTCCAAAAAGGCTTCATCCAGAGATAGCGGTTCCACCATAGGAGTATACGTCAAGAATATTTGTCGAATTTGCAAGGATACTTCTCGATATTTTTCTCCGTTTACTGGTAAAAAAACGGCAAACGGACAGCGTCGGGCAGCCTCTGCCAGAGGCATTGCTGAGTGTATTCCAAATTTGCGCGCTTCATAAGATGCAGCAGAAACCACACCCCGACTGTTAAGTCTGCCTCCCACCACAACAGGTTTACCCAGTAAGCAATGATCATCGCGCTGCTCGACAGAGGCATAGAACGCATCCATATCTACATGTACTATTTTGCGGTAGTTCGCCCAAACGTCCATTTTTCCCTCAACCCTAGGTGTTTATGATTCTTCCGATTCTTTCATCGGGCAAGAATTCGTTAAATCTATATCGGCAGTTATTTGCTTCCAAGCAGCTTCTTTAATATTAACATTTTCGAGGATGAGAATAAGGTCCGCTCTGCCAAAATAAGCAGGTGCTCCCTGGGGGTCCAAGGTCATGAGAACAATTGGCATTCCTTTAAAGACAGGTAGCAATCCTTTGATAACCATAGAGGCATTAAACGAATTTTGGAATACCGTGGGCTGGACGGAAACAACGGCAATACTTTTTCCTTGTTCTGTTACAATAGCGCTTTCAAAGTTAGTGTTCAAGAAATTCATCTCCTATTTCTAGTCGTTAACTCGTTTTAGTTGAAGCTAAAATCCCTCCACCGCAGCAGATCATGAACTCTCACTTTGAGAAGTGGGAGTTTTTAATATGGATAAAAATCCTCTTGGATTTAGAATTCGACAAGCACTTCCAAAACCCTGCAAACAAAGACCTGCGCAAGGCGCGAGTACTCCGGTATTTAACCTCTGAAATAATTAACTCCGCCAGTAAAAATCGGTTGATACTTATCCCCTGGGACATTTTTGGCTATATCTAGACCAGACCTTTCAGAATGGGCCATTTTACCTAAAATACGTCCATCAGGGCTGGTAATTCCTTCGATCGCTTCGTAAGCACCATTGGGCGTATAAATAACATCATTGCTCGGTTGACCGTCGAGATCGACATATTGAGTAGCAATCTGCCCCTTAGCAATCAACGATTGAATCACAGCTTGATTTGCCACGAACCGTCCTTCTCCGTGTGAGATGGGTACGGTATGAATGTCCCCCAGTTTCACCCCGCTAAACCAAGGGGATAAGACGGAAACGACTTTGGTTTCGACCATACAGGAAACGTGACGTCCGATTTTGTTATACGTGAGGGTGGGAGAATCCTCCGTTAAATCAATAATTTCACCGTTGGGAACGAGACCGAGTTTAATTAACGCTTGAAATCCATTACAAATTCCGAGCATCAACCCATCCCGTTGCTGCATAAGTTCCGCCACCGCTTCGTTAATCCTGGGGTTCCGGAACATGGTAGCAATGAATTTACCCGAACCGTCTGGTTCATCCCCGGCACTGAAGCCTCCTGGAAGCATGACGATTTGAGCCTGTTTTATCTTCTTAACCATCTCTTGGATAGATTCTTCTACATCTGTAGCCGTCAGGTTTCTAATCACCAAAGTTTCAACCAGCCCGCCGGCTTTCTCAAAGGCTTTCGCCGAATCGTATTCACAATTAGTACCTGGAAAAACTGGAATAAAGATTCTTGGTTTAGCCACTTTAGTGGACGGTGCCTGAGTATTCCTCAAGTTGTAGCTCACTTTTTGTGGTTCAGCAACCTTTTCCGTTTCAGTCGGAAAGACTTTTTCCAGGGGCTTTTTCCATGCCTGTAAAGCGTCATCCAGCTCCACATCGACGCCATTCACCGAAATAACCGGTTTATCCTGGGTAACTCCCAGCAGCTGGTATTCCATATCGCCGAAGACCTCTGCTAAATCGATGGTTTCAGCTATTTCCAAGACTATTGAACCATAATCAACGGAAAATAGACTATTAATGTCTATCGGACTATTAAAGGTCATCCCGATCCGATTGCCAAAGGACATTTTGCTCAGAGCTGCTGCCAGTCCTCCCATCCTTACGGTATAGGATGCCAGGACGCAACCGGTATGGATTAACTCGTTAATTTTAGTATAGTTTTTGCTTAGCTGTTCAAAATTTGGAACTTCATGGCCATCCCGAAGGGCTTTGACTAAGACAACCTGACTGC
>DOPS01000148.1:0-16614 GCA_003512645.1 Desulfosporosinus sp. | reverse complement strand
GCTGTCATTTTAACCCTTTTAGGCAATATTGTATCGGGCGTTTGGGCAGGGAGGAAAGCTAGTCTCTCCCATAGAGCCTCACTGAATATTGGTCTGACTATTATTTCGCGGGGTGAATTTTCGATTATTTTAGCCACTCTTGCAAAAGCAGGTGGATTATTAACCTCGTTGCAACCCTTTGCCGCCTTGTATGTTCTCATTCTTGCAATACTGGGACCCCTGTTGACAAAGGAATCACGTTGGGTCTATAACCGATTAAGGCCATTATTAAAATGGCCGCTACTTCCAGATAGAAGAAGGTTAAGAAAAAATCCAGGTCATTGAAGTGAGTAATCACATTGACTTATATTTTTATACATGGTTTTTGAATAGAACCAAAGTAAAGACGTCTAAAACTCCCGCTCGACAATCTCGAGCGGGAGTTCCTATTTATTCTCTACAATGCCAGATACTCCTGTAAGGAGAGCACCTGAGGAGTGGTATTACTCCGAATTTCATGCAAGGCTCGAACGACGGCTTTGGCCGTATCCATCGATGTAAAGCAGGGAACCCCATGTTCCACTGCTAGCCTTCTAAGCAAATAACCGGTCCTCTCCGGGGTCCCTTTAGTGGGTGTGCTGAGGATAAAGGAAAATTCTCGCTGCCGAATGGCCTCCTGAAGAGCCTCGCTGGATTCACTGACCTCTTCAACCTCTACACCGCACAAGGCTAAGGCTTTAGCCGTATCCCCCGTTCCCTTGACTCCAAACCCTAACTGAGCAAGTTGGCGAGCCAAGATGATGGCCTCAGGGCGGTCTTTTTCCGCCACAGAAACCAAGATGTTTCCATCGTTGGGGAGTGGAATATGTGAGGCTGCGAAGGCTTTGGCCAATGCGTGCCCAAATTGAGTGTCCATTCCTAATACTTCACCGGTCGATTTCATTTCCGGTCCCAGAGATGTTTCGACTTTAGTCAATTTTTCAAAGGAAAAAACTGGAGCTTTCACGACGACGAACGGTACTTCTGGAGCGAGCCCATGTTTGTAACCCATGTCCTTCAAGGTTTTACCTAAGGAAACTTGAACCGCCAAATTTACTAAAGGGATTCCAGTGACTTTAGAAAGGATAGGCACTGTACGGCTTGCTCTAGGGTTCACTTCAAGAACATACACTTTGCCTCGAACTACGACATATTGAATATTTATAAGTCCTTTGATTCCGATTCCCAAGGCAAGACGACAGGTAAAATCCTGAATTTGTTCTATCTCAGCAGGGGTTAAACTTTGGGGCGGATAAACTGCCGAACTATCCCCTGAGTGAACTCCCGCGCGCTCGATGTGCTCCATAATACCCGCGATCACGGTCGTTTCTCCATCCGAGACGGCGTCCACTTCGACTTCTTTTCCTTCCAAGTACCGATCCACCAAAATCGGATGATCCTCGGATAGGTGAATTGCCCTTCTTAAATAATCTTCAAGTTCCTTGAGGGTTTCAACGACTTGCATAGCACGTCCTCCAATGACGTAGGAAGGACGAACGATCAGCGGAAATTCAAGTTGCTCTGCAACTTTTTTCGCTTGAGCAACAGATGTTACACTTCTCCCTTCGGATTGGGGAATTCCAAGTTGACTTAAGAGTACCGCAAAACGTTCACGATCTTCTGCTAAATCAATCGCGTCGACGGTTGTACCTAAGATTTGAATCCCAGCAAGACTCAATCGACCCGCTAAATTAATTGCCGTTTGCCCTCCGAATTGGACTAATACCCCATCCGCCTTTTCCTTCTCCAAAACATGAAGCACATCTTCCACCGTTAAAGGCTCGAAATACAACTTGTCTGCAGTATCAAAATCTGTGGATACGGTTTCTGGATTATTATTAATCATGATGGCTTCCACCCCCGCTTCTTGCAAAGCAGAAAGGGCATGGACAGANNCCCGTACTAATAGCCACCTCATCTTCTTCTTCATAACTGGAATAGTAATAAGGAGTCGCCGAGGTAAACTCTGCCGCGCAAGTGTCAACGGTCTTATAGACTGGAATGATTCCGAGGGCCACACGCATGGCACGTACTACTTCTTCCGAACGCCCTATCAGCTTGGCAATCGCTAAATCAGAAAATCCTTGCACTTTAGCAAACCGTAGTAGCTCGGTGCTTAATTCCTCCCTTTGTAAGCGCTGTTCAAGGGAGACAAGATCTTTGATCTTAGACAAATAGAAAGAATCGATTTGGGTAAGCCTTTGAACTTCAAGAATGGTCCAGTCCCGGCGGAACGCTTCAGCTAACGCGAAGAAACGCTCATGATCCGTTCGAACCAGCTTATCTTCAATCTCCATCTCTGTCCAACCTCCAGAGGCCTTGATGCGAAGCCCTACACTTCCTATTTCTAAAGAACGTGTCGCTTTCAACAGAGCCCCTTCTAAAGTCCGTTCCATCGCCATAACTTCTCCGGTCGCTTTCATTTGCGTACCAAGACGATGATCCGCGGCAGGAAACTTATCAAAGGGCCAACGGGGGAACTTGACAACGACATAATCTAGAGCAGGCTCAAAACAGGCACTGGTATTCCCGGTCACTGGATTTGTTAATTCTGGAAGGGTAAATCCAACGGACAACAGGGCTGCCATTTTGGCTATTGGATAGCCAGTTGCTTTTGAGGCAAGCGCACTGGAACGACTAACCCGCGGGTTAACTTCGATGACCACATATTCCCGACTCATTGGATTTAACGCGAACTGGACATTACAGCCACCGTTAACCCCTAAGGCCCGAATAATTTTCAACGAGGAGGCCCGTAGCATCTGATATTCAACATCTGTTAAGGTTTGGGACGGTGCTACGACGATACTATCCCCGGTATGGATTCCGACTGGATCAATGTTTTCCATGTTGCAGATCGTAATACAGTTATCCGCGTCGTCTCGCATAACCTCATACTCAATTTCCTTCCAGCCCGCTACACTGCGCTCCACAAGACATTGTCCAATCGGGCTAGACTGTAGTCCTCTTTGCAAAATCTCTTCTAGGCTTTTAGCATTTTTAACAATGCCCCCACCCGTCCCACCAAGGGTATAGGCTGGCCGAATAATTAACGGAAATCCCTGCTTTTTAGCGAACTTCTCCCCCTCTTCCAGGGTTGTCACGATCACACTTTGGGCCACGGGTTCTCCAAGAGAAAGCATGGTCTCTTTAAAGGCGTCACGGTCCTCTGCTTTATAGATTGTTTCAGCATTACAGCCAATCAGTTCTACACCATAACGCTTTAAAATCCCACTTCGTTCCAATTCCATCGCTAGATTAAGTCCCGTTTGCCCACCTAAGGTGGGAAGCAGCGCATCAGGACGTTCTTTGCTAAGAATCCTCTCTAAAACCTCGGGTAACAGGGGTTCGAGATAGGTAATATTCGCCATGGTTACATCCGTCATAATAGTTGCCGGATTACTGTTCACCAGCACCACTTCTACCCCAACTTCACGAAGGGCCTTGCACGCTTGGGTTCCGGCATAATCAAATTCTGCAGCCTGCCCAATGACAATCGGTCCAGACCCAATGACAAGCACCTTTTTCCACGCCGGGTTAAGTGGCATCTTGAGCCCTCCTTTTCTGCATTAAGTCCGTAAATTCCTCAAATAGATACAAGGATTCACTCGGGCCAGGTCCAGCTTCTGGATGGTATTGGACGGAAAAAACAGGAAAATCCCGATGTTTTACCCCTTCAACGCTTTGATCATTGAGGTTACGATGAGTCACATATAAAGGAGTCTGTTCCAGACTTGCTTCAGCAATCGCGTACCCATGGTTTTGAGAAGTGATCGTCACACGTTTCGATTGAAGATCTTGGACAGGTTGATTTCCCCCTCGATGCCCAAACTTCATCTTATAGGTGTCCCCTCCCAAGGCGAGTGACAAAAGTTGATGCCCTAAACAGATTCCGAAAATAGGGCGTTTGTCGATCAAACTACGTATCGTCTCTATCCCCTCTGCAACCGCCTTCGGATCTCCAGGCCCATTGGATAGAAAAACCCCATCTGGATTTCTCTCTAAAATCTGCTCTGCAGAAGCAGTATGTGGAACCACTGTCAATTTGAACCCACTCTCCTGCATAGCCTGTAAAATATTTTTCTTAATCCCAAAATCCATCACCACGACATGGTACGATTCACTCTCGGTACGGGCACCAGATATAGCGGGTAAGGTGTAGATTTCAGGGGTGCTGACCTTAGCCACAACATCCGTAGGAGAAATCCACTTCGTCAACCTTGGGATCCACTCCTCTAGATGTTCAATCTGTGTTGTAATTACTCCGCGCAAAACCCCGTGTTCACGAATAATCCGTGTTAAAGCGCGTGTATCAATCCCTTTAATCCCCACAACCCCAAATTGGGCTAATGTCCTCGAAAGATTTTTCTCCATCTGCCAGTGACTTGGATGACGACCTGCCTCTTTCACGATAAACCCCTGAACTTGGGCTTTCTTCGATTGATCATCCTGACTGTTTATACCGTAATTCCCAATTAGTGGATAGGTCATACATACCATCTGTCCCGCATAGGATGGGTCGGTTAACACCTCTTGGTAACCTGTCATTCCTGTGTTAAAAACGACTTCTCCCACAGCTTCTCCCGTCGCTCCGTAAGACTCCCCTATAAAGACTTTTCCGGTTTCAAGTACGAGTGCTGCTTTCATTCCATCCTCCTCGAAGAAAAATCTCTATTTATTTAGTGCCAGCCCGCTACCTCTATAACTAGATCTAAGCCAACTTATTAAAGCCGTTTGCTATTTGTATCTGGCTTATCAACCTTCGGTCTCAGATTTCTTCCTTCTGGTCCCTGGCATCAGGTTTCTGCCCTCTATCCGACCTCTGGTATCCGACCTCCGACTTCTGGAATCACTTCCAAATCTTTTTTAACACATCATCTAGAATGCCCAAGGCTTTATCCATTTCTGGCTTCTCAACATTCAGTGGGGGAAGGAAACGTAAGATTTTACCACCAACACAGTTAATCAGTAGTCCATTTTGTAAGCAAGCCTCCACAATTTCTGGTCCTAACTTGGAAACTGGCCAACCCAATATGAACCCTTGTCCCCTAACAGGCCCTCCTGTCTGAAATTTCTGAGCTAATTGTTCAAGTCCCTTTTTAAACTCTTCTGAACGCTCCTGTACTCCTGCCATAAATCCATCTTCGAGCATTACATCTAACACTGCACACCCTGCTGCTGTGGCCAAAGGGTTACCGCCAAAGGTAGAAGCATGATCACCGGGCTGAAACGCTGAGGCCACTTTGTCAGTAGCAAGCATCGCCCCTATCGGAACCCCACCACCCAGAGCTTTCGCTAAGGTCATAATATCTGGTGTCACATCGCTCCACTCATAGGCAAAGAGCTTTCCTGTCCGTCCAACTCCACACTGAACCTCATCAAAAATTAGCAAGGCCCCAAATTCGTCACACAAAGCTCGTGCTTCTTGTAGAAACTCCATCGAGCAAGGAATCACTCCACCTTCTCCCTGAATGGGTTCAATAAAGACGGCAGCTGTATTTTGATTGACCTTAGAACGAAGGTCGTCGATATCATTAATAGCGGCATAGGCAAATCCTACGGGAAGCGGATCATACCCTTCCTGATATTTTATCTGTCCTGTGAGTGTGAGAGTTGCTAAGGTCCGGCCGTGAAAGGAATTTTCCAAGGTAACTACCTCGTGTTTATGCGCCCCATAATGTTTCTTAGCATATTTCCGAGCAAGTTTAAATGCCGCTTCATTCGCCTCTGCTCCACTGTTACAGAAGAAGACTTTATCTGCAAAGGAGTTCTGCACTAAGCGTTCTGCCAAATCGACTTGGTTCGGAATCCAGTAAATATTAGAAGTGTGTAAAAGCTCTTTAGCCTGTTCTTGTATAGCACGAACAATCGCAGGATGGCTGTGCCCCAATGAATTAACGGCTAGTCCTGTCACGAAATCCAAATATTGTTTCCCTTCTGAATCCCAAACCCATGCGCCATCCCCTTTGACGATCGTCATTGGCAGACGACCATAGGTATTCATCACAACTTTTTTTCCACGCTCTATGATTACTTCAGTCGACAAGTCTTTCAACATCTCCATCCTCCTTTTCGATATTCGAGATTCGAGGTTCTTGGTTCTCTGTTCGTTGTTAGCACACCACGATTCTGACCTCGGCCTCTATTTGCCAACCTCTGTATTCTGGCCTCTGGCATCTGATCACTGACTTCTGCGAGCCTATACGAACATCGTTCCAATACCGCCATCCGTGAATAATTCCAGTAATATGGCATGACTTAACCTTCCATCAAGGATATGCACACTGCCCACGCCACTTTCTAACGCCGAAACAGCGCACTCAACTTTAGGTAGCATTCCTCCGCTCAAGATTCCCTGCGCCACCAGTTGATCGACTTCCGCTCTAGAAATTGTGGAAATAAGAGAGTCCTGATCCGAAAGATCACGCAGAATCCCGCTAACATCTGTGAGCAGAAGCAACTTATCTGCCTTTAGTGCCTCTGCAATTTTCCCGGCAGCCGTATCTGCATTGACATTATACGTTTCCCCGCCTTCCCCGCTGGCAACAGGTGAAATCACGGGAATATAGCCTTGTCCGAGTAAGGTCTCGAGAATATCTGGATTAACATTCTGGATTTCTCCGACACACCCTAAATCTACTTCTTCCATCTTCCCTTGGTCATTGGGCATCTGCATGGGCTTCTTAGTTGCAACAAGTAGCTGTGCATCTTTGCCCGATAAACCAACACTCTTTCCACCAAAGCGATTGAGCAGAGATACCATCTCTGTATTCAATTTACCGAGTAAGACCATTTGGGCGATCTCCATGGTTTGGGCATCGGTCACTCTTAGCCCCCGTACAAACTGACTTTCAATCCCCATCTTCTTCAACATGGCATTGATCTCCGGGCCTCCTCCGTGGACCAAAACGGGACGTATCCCCACAGAATGCAAGAGTAGAACATCCATAATGACGGATTCCTTCAATACCGGATCCACCATGGCATGCCCACCATACTTAATAACCACAGTTTTACCTGCAAATTTTTGAATATACGGAAGAGCTTCTACTAAAACCCGAGCTTTACCTAAACCTTGTTCCATCGGTGTCATTTCCATCTCAAGTACCACCTCCATCATCAACTATGACTCTTATCGCTAGCATGGGCAATTCATGAATTGCCCCTACCCTTCAACGCATCTAAACTCTAACTGTTACCGAGTTCTTAAGTTCTATAACTCCCATTAATGGTGACGTACTCGTGCGTAAGATCGCATCCCCAGGCTGTAGCTTGTTCTTCCCCGTTGTGAAGATACAAGCTAATCAGGACATCTTTTGCACTTAGAATTACCTTGGCCTGCTCTTCTGAAAACTCGACTCCTTTGCCCCCTTCGGCAACGATGAGATTCCCCAGCAAGACATCGACCTTTTCAGGATCAAACTCTGCACCAGCATAGCCAGCAGCCGCTAAAATCCGTCCCCAATTGGCATCTTCTCCGAACATTGCGGTCTTGACCAAACTCGAACCACAAATACTCCGTGCGATCTTTCGGGCATCGTCTTTTGTTTTGGCCCCCGATACCGTCACTTCCATAAACTTGCTGGCCCCTTCTCCATCTCGAGCAATATCTTGGGCGAGCTTAATACACATCATTTTGATCATCTTCTCGAAGTTAGAGCGGTCTTCTCCGGTCGGAGCCACTCCAGAAGCCCCGTTTGCCATCAAGAGCACCATATCATTTGTACTCATGTCCCCATCGACCGTCACCATATTGAAACTTTCTTCTACCGCTTCACGCAGGATATCCTGCAATTCTTCTGAAGGCAGGAGCGCATCCGTCGTTAAGAAGCCTAACATAGTACCCATATTGGGGTGAATCATCCCCGATCCTTTGGCGATCGCTCCAAGATGAATCACACCTCCCTGTGCACAGGGAAGCTCATATGCATATTCTTTCACCATCGTATCCGTTGTCATAATCGCTAGAGCTGCCCGGTGTGCCCCTTCATCAGCCGTTTCCTTCTGCCCACGAATCCCTTTGACCACATCGTTAAGTAGAAGTGAACTCGCCGACCGAATACCATTTAAGACTCGATCGAGCGGCATTTCAACCCCGATCACACCTGTCGAGGCTACCAGTACGTCCTCAGTCGGTACAGCCAAATACATACCTGCTACTTCAGCCATGGCAAAGGCCGCCTTATCGCCAAATTCTCCAACACAGGCATTGGCATTCCCACTATTAACGACAATTGCTCGGGCTAGGCCATTCTCCAAATGGCGCTGAGTTAAATATAGAGGGTGAGCCTTGACCAGGTTTCGAGTATATACACCAGCCGCTTGCGCTTGAACATCAGAAAAAATAAGCGCTACATCATACTTATCCTTACTTTTAATTCCTGCTTGGACACCAGCAGCATAAAATCCTTTGGGGGCAGCTATGCCGCCGTCAATCAACTTCCAAGCTTTTTCTGTGTTATCCACTAATTCACACTCTCCTTTACTAATATAAGTTAGTTTCTAGCGCCATTCCACCGGGGTCCCACACCCACTTGTAGACGTGTATGTCCATCGATTGGATAAGCGATCGTTTTTAGTTATCACAACCCCTTAGCACGAACATATCCCTAAGATTAAAATTACAAATGGTTTTAATGCATCTGGTGCAAGTTAGCAGCGTTTTCGACTTTCACTCCGACTTGCACTGAACAGGTCCCTGATGTCAGTTAGGATGCACGTGAAGTGCAAGTCATGATAGTGATATGCAAGTCAGGAACCGTCCTCAGCTTGCATTAGGGCCATAAGGCGGTTCCTTGAAGGCCTTTCCCTTCAGGCCAGCCCATTGCTAGATTCATGTTTTGTACGGCCTGACCTGCTGCACCCTTCATTAGATTATCGATCGTTGCCACGATAATCGCATTGCCAGTTCTTTGGTCAACGGTCAATTGTAAAAAGGCATGGTTACTCCCACTGGAGAACTTCGTTTGGGGCCAGGTACCCTCTGGCAAGATATGAATGAAGGGCTCTTCTTCATACTGCTCCATCCAACACTTGCGCAAATCCGCTTCTTGGACCCCCTCCTGAACCGTAGCATAGATAGTAACTAGCATCCCACGCGTCATGGGGACTAAATGGGGCGTAAAATTTACAAGGAGTGGTTGCCCAGCAGCGCGCGAAAGTTCTTGTTCGATTTCTGGAGTATGACGATGACTTGCCACTCCGTAAGCCTTAAAATTTTCATTGACCTCAGAATAGTGAACCCCTAACGAGACCCCTCTTCCGGCCCCTGAAACACCTGATTTTGCATCAATGATCAAATTCCTCGTCTGCAACAACTTCTGACGTAACAAGGGGACTAAAGCAAGCAAGGTAGCGGTCGGATAACAACCTGGATTAGCTATTAGGGAGTGTCCTTTAATTTGCTCACGATAGAGTTCTGGTAAACCGTAAACTGCCTCTTTAAGAAGCTCAGTCGCTGGATGCTTAATCTTGTACCATTGCTCATAGACCTCTGCTGAATTCAAACGAAAATCTGCTCCCAGATCAATCACTTTTATCTTACGGGCCAAAAAGGCACTCGTTCTCTCCGCCGTCAAACCATGAGGAAGCGCACAGAACAGCACATCCAGATCCGGAACATTTTCATCCTGTAAGATCCCTACGTTCTGATTATGCCAATGGGGATAAATCGCTTCATATGCTTCACCGGCTACACTAGACGAGGCGAGATATAAATCATTCACCTCTTCATGTCTACACAATAACCGCACTAACTCTTGCCCTGCATACCCTGTGGCACCTAACACTCCAACTTTCATATCTTGCCCCCCTTACTGGATCATGCCCAGCAGATATTTTGCTCATTCTAATTTTAATAATTATACATATATATGCATAAAAATTCAATACTACCTTAAAGAAAAGAGGGGGTTCTTCCCCTCTTTTCTGATATTATTTATGTATCCACTTTAATAATGTACCCAGTATCGATCGAAAAATCACTTATTCAAGCGAAATTCTCGCTTGATTTGTCGTAAAAGTTTTTTGTCCGTTAGAACATCCCAGCCGGTTAAGGCTAGTATTTGCATTGCTAGCAAAACTAAGCTTTCCCCATCCGAAGAGAGCGAGGCTTGAGCAAAATCACGCGTATGTGGGATTTCTGTTCCTGTCCCTAACGTAAGATAGGGATGGATTGACGGTACGACACGACTGACATTTCCCATGTCTACGGACCCCATAGCAGTTTGCGGTGGTGCTACTTGAGAAACCCCCATTTTGAGGAGGTTTCTGGTAAAGCATTCTGCTAAGGATAAATTCGTATGCATTTCATCATAGGAAAACTCAAATTTTTGCCAAGTCATATGAGCTGAGACCATCGAAGCAGCCCCTTCAGCACAACGAATCACCTGTTCTCTCAAATCATCTAAATCTTTACGCTTTCGAGCCCGTAGGTAAAACCTTGCCACAGCACGTTCCGGAACAATATTAGGGGCTGTTCCCCCCTCAGTTATGATCCCATTAACTTTCATGTCCTGAGGAATCTGTTTTTTGAGCGCGTTGATACCTACAAAGAAATTAATTAAAGCATCCAAAGCATTAATCCCAAAATGAGAAGCAGCCACTGCATGGGCAGCTCGTCCATGAAACGTAAACTCTAAGGCATCTAGCGCAAGGCTAGTAATAATAGGGACGTATTGACTGCCTGGATGAACCATCATGGCCACATCAATGTCAGCAAAGATTCCCTTCTCAACCAAGGTCACTTTTGCGCCACTAGTTTCTTCCGCAGGAGCACCAATCACTAAAACTTCCCCAGACAGTTCTAAACTCTTACTCAAAATGACCGCAGCCCCTGCACTGCTGGCTCCAATTAAATTGTGCCCACAACCGTGGCCAACATCCGGTAAAGCATCATATTCTGCTAAGTAAGCAATCTTGGGCCCAGGACGGGTACCTGAAAAACGAGCAATAAACGACGTCTCCACTCCCGCGATCCCTCGGCTCACTTTAAACCCGTGCTTCTGAAGAAAGCGACTTAACGCTTCGCAGGCAAAGTATTCCTTATAGCCGAGCTCGGGATGCTCCCCGATTTGACGGGCTACTTCCCATACTTCATTACGTAGATGCTGTGCCTGATCTCTAAAAAAAGCCTTAATCGCATCCATGGAGCATCCCATCTCTCTTCTCTATTTCTCATTATATCTAGAAAACTTACTTCGGGGGAGTTCCTCTCCATCCGAAATCTAGTTTAAACTCTCCAGGGCATAGCGCCCTGGATATGCCATCGAATGAAGACGCTCGATATTAAACTAAGGGCCTTTCATGATACACCGAGTTTGAACGTTTAAAGACCACAATAACGGATAAAATTCCTAGCAGCGGCCAAGATAGCACTCCCCAGAGAAGACTTATACCTATTTTCAGCTCTCGTAAAAGTAACATATTTTGGACAATTTGATTTCCAACTTGCAGGAGATCAGCAACATAAGGTAATCCAGACAGCATAATCAGCAATGAATTGAGTCCTCGATAGAGCACATCACTTCCCAACCACAAAAAAATTCCGAAAGCAACTCCGGAAATCATTAAGCAAGCGGCTAACCCAATCCCCCATTTTCTACGCTGCCCAAGATGAATTTCCTCTGCAAAATTTACTGGGTGTCCTAAAATCTTGGCCATTAGCTCAGTGTGGAAATTCCCCATGGTTTCCCGTGGGATGGGTTTATCCTGAAATATTTGAGTCCACAGTATGTCGTTCGTCTTCTTCATGGATATCCCTCCTTTCCAGTTGCTGACGCAGTCTATCTTTTCCACGGTGGATATAAGTCTTGACTCGACTTACAGGTACTTGTAAGACGACAGCGATTTCCTTGTAGGAAAGTTCTTGATGAAAGCGCAGATAAAGTGCCTGCGCATAATGTTCCGGAAGCTCATTCAACACCTTGGAAAGCATAGTAGCTTGCTCTTTCGCTAACAAAATATCCTCTGGTCTTGGTTGCTGATCTGGGAGATTTTCATCTAAGATCACCGCAACCTCTCTACCTCGTTTACGTAAAAGGTCAAGGGCTTTATTGCGCGCTATCGCATATAACCAGCCCCGAAACGGGTGTTCTTCAGAGTAGCGGTATAGATTTCGATAGGCAGCTATAAAGGCCTCCTGTGCACAATCAAATACATCCTCGTCTGATCCTAGCATTCGCCGCAAAAAGTGTACTAACGGTTCCTGATAACGTTGGACAAGGCCAGCATATTGTTCGTGATGACCTGCTAGTACTTGCCGAATTATCTCGGCATCTTTCATTCCATTCAGGCTCCAATCTTGAGTTTTAAAACTCGCAGTATCCTCTCACTCTTTAGTACGTTTAACTGCCATCAAATGTTTCACAGGAAGTAATAATCTTGGCAATTCCATTTTAACCCACAATCCTTTTTCTTGGCAATCATATTACTAAATTATCCAAAATTAACCCTTTAAATTCTAAAAAGAGGGCAAATAAAAGGACAAGGTACTTTTGCGGTCTCGCAAAATTCCTTGTCCTTTTTATTATTTAACTAGGCGATGTAGCAATTCTTCAGTGGTAAGACCCTCTGACAAATTAAACGTCCCTGCCGTGAATCGTCTTTCAACCCTCTGTTGACGAGCGTCTAATAAGAAGGTTTCCTTATCCTTTATAAAACCTTGCGCCACTAACAGATCTGCTATCTTTTCAGCACTTGACCCCTTAGGAATGACAAACTGCCGATCAATAGGGGTGGTGGTACTTTGCTCACTAGATTGGTCAACCTGAGTGGGTTGTGTTGCTTCTGGAGATTTTATGGGATCAGGCTCAGAGGGGGTAGGAAGTGGTTGCTTCACGTCAGTAACAGGCGAAGAATCCCTAGGCGCTAGAGCTTGTCCCTGTAGCGGGGAGAAAACCATAGTCAACAACGCACTTAATATAAGCCCAGAACCTAAACCGAGCCAATAGGAGCGTGTTATTTTCATCGGACTCCTCCCTTAGACTGCATACTCAAGACCATCCTTACCGCATCCTGGCTGATTAATAAGCGCTGAGAAATTTCAGGAATACGTTGCCCTTGAGCAGCAAGCTCTATGACCTCTCTGAATTTCCCTGAGATATGATGATCCGCTAGAGGAGCGTCGTTGGAAGCCCGTAGCCTTGATTCAGCTTTTTCGTCGAGCCGCCGTTTAGCAGCAGTATTACTTCGTTCTCTTTGTTCCTGAGGACTAATAGAATAGATTCTAGCCTTTTGTATGGGTTCTGCGCCATTAAGGCCTACCTTTTTAAGTTCAACTTTACCAGGTCCAACTCCATTAAGCTTAATTTCTTGGTGCTCTGGCTCTTTCAGCCCGATTTCCTGATGCTCAAGTTTTTTTAGGCCAGTTTTCTGATCTTGTAGTTCCTTGGAGACTGCAACCTTTTCATTATTTGCCTTGATATCTAAGTCCTTGTTATCGACGACTACTGGTTTATTTTCACCACTATTGTACAATAGTTTTGTTTTTAGAACTTCGTCTTCCAAAACATGAACCCGATCCTGTACTCTTAAAATCTCGCTTCTCAAATATGCCAACCCTTTAAATACAGTAAGATTTTCCTCACTGCGCGGACTCTGCCAACGCCATCCTATTAACAAAAATACAACCCCTAAAAGAAATAATCCCAAAGGAATAATGTCAAGCGCCTCCTCCATTTATCCAATAAGACCTTCATTATCTGTCTCTGAATATTGAAGGTTTATCTACCAAAACACTATTCGCTATTTTAAATAGAATTTCCTGCAAAATACAACAATCTTCTGCAAGATATTCTTACTAATTATTTCCTTACATTTCCTAAGTCACATTTTCCTTATTCTTCTCTGATTATCTCTTAAACATTTTCAATGTTTATTCCATAAATATTTTCAAGCGTCATGGATTTTTAGACCCTTCAAATTGTTTGCTAAAATATACTGTTAAACCTTTATAAATAGCAACAGCAAGCTGTTGTTGATATTCAGGTGTCGTTAATAACTGTTCTTCCTCAAGATTAGAAAGAAAACCGAGTTCAACTGTGACTGCAGCCTGGTTTGCCTTTTTCAAAACATAGATATCCTGATTTCCTTTAATTACTCGTTTACCCTTGGTCATGATATTCAATTCCTGTTGAATTGATTGAGCTAGTAGCTTTCCTTCCGGTGAATCTGCATGATAAAAGGTCTGTGCTCCAGTGAGTTTTGCGTCAGGAAAACTATTAGCGTGAATGCTAAGGTAGACTTCAGCTTGAGTATCCATTGCCAGCTGAATACGTTGCGCTAAATCCTCTCGTTTACGTTTCGCGAGTCCCTGAGAGCTTCCTAAGTCGCGGTCCTCCACTCGAACCATTATGCTCTTAGCTCCACTTTGCTGAATAAGGGCTTGCAGGCGTTTGGACACGGCCAAAGTAACATCCTTTTCCAGCACCTTGCTTATACCCACCGCGCCCGGATCCACGCCCCCATGACCAGCATCAATCAAGACAACGCGGTCCCCTAATGTCCAGCTCCATATTTCTTTATCCTGTCCCCCGAAACCGCCCACGAGAACAAACGTCAAAAATAGCGCAAGCACAATTCCTAAATATACCTTACGTCGTTTCACAGTTACAACCCAAATCGGTCTCATGCTTATCCCTCCCCTAGTCTATTCCGTCTTACCTTATGGGAGAGATAATCAGAATATGCGTTTGGCTTGTCAAAATACTGTCTTTTTCTCAATACCGGTAGTAAACACGTAAAAAAGGAAGGGATAAATCCCTTCCTTGCTGAGACAATATGAATAATTTTGCCGTCGTAATAGTGAATCTTAACGTTTCGAGAATTGTGGAGCCTTACGAGCTTTCTTCAAGCCGTATTTACGACGTTCCTTCATACGTGGGTCACGTGTCAGGAAACCAGCTCTTTTAAGACTTGGACGAAGACTACTGTCCGCCTTCAGTAAAGCACGAGCAATACCTAAACGTATCGCGCCAGCTTGGCCGGTGGTGCCACCTCCGTGTGCGAGAGCGATAACATCATACTTAGCCAAGGTGTCTGTAATGTTGAAGGGTTGTTGTACAATCATTTCCAGTGTTTTCTTACCGAAATACTCCGCTAATTCACGTTTGTTAATGATGAACTTTCCTTCACCCGGAATAAGGCGAACGCGTGCAATAGCATTTTTGCGTCGTCCTGTTGCAGCATATTGTAATTGTGTTGCCATGTTTTAACTTCCTCCTTCCTTGAATCTACTGAATTGTCCAGATTTCAGGTTGTTGAGCTTGATGGGGGTGTGATTCTCCCTTGTACACTTTTAACTTTGTGTACATCTGGGCGCCCAACTTGTTATGAGGAAGCATTCCCTTCACGGCATGTTCCATAGCTCGTTCAGGCATAATTTGCATTAACTTTTTGTAAGGTACTTCTTTTAACCCACCAGGATATCCGGAGTGACGACGATACATCTTATCGTTGAGTTTATTCCCTGTTAACACTAATTTTTCTGCATTAATAATTATGACATGGTCCCCTGTGTCAACATTAGGCGTGAATGTCGGTTTATGTTTACCNNAGACGTGCTGCTTCAGTAGCAATACGACCCAAGGGGATTCCCTCAGCGTCAATGATATACCATTTGCGCTCCTGGTCTTGTGCTTTCGCAAAAAACGTAGTCATTACTTTCCCTCCAATTAGCAGTTTTCTGTTTTATTCTCACTCGCATGGGGCTCAATCATGCTCGCGGCCAATGCTCAGTCATGGGGCTCAATCATAACCAAGACATAAAAACTCATGTTTATATTCTATAAAAATTACACGCTGATGTCAAGTTATATTTTGAGGTCCTCAAAGACATCAAACGGAGTTTCTTCCGTGTAGTTCACATGAACAAGGGTTAACCCATGGGCTGGAGCAATCACACGTGCCCGTTTCCGCTCTTGACTGGCGATAATATCCGGAATTTCCTGAGGAAGGATTCGCCCTTTCCCTACATCTATGAGCGTTCCTACCATGATACGAACCATGTGATAAAGAAATCCATCCCCCACACAAGATACCTTTATTAAACGGTGGTCCTCTTTAACCTGACACCGATAAATAGTCCGTTCAAACGTCTTACTTACACCACCAGCAGCTGCAAAGGTTTTGAAATTATGACGACCTTCTAGAAAGCTGGCTGCTAGTTGCATTTTATCAACATTCAAGGGAATAGGTTCATGAGCTGCATAGAGTCGCTGAAAAATATCCGGGATTCGACGATTGTCGATATTATAATCATAACGTTTCCATCTAGCCGACCAACGCGCGTTAAAATCATCGGGTACACGATCTGCCTGAAGGACGCGAATATCTCTTGGTAACAAGCTGTTAAAGGCCTTAGGAATTTTCTCTTCAGGTATCCTTGCAGTTGTCATATAATTCGTGACTTGCCCGGAGGCATGAACACCAGCATCGGTGCGTCCTGCTGTAGCAAGAGTTACCTCTTCTTCTACGAGTCTCGCCCAGGTCGATTCCAGGGTTCCCTGAATGGTTGGGCCATGAGTTTTATCCTGTCGCTGGAAGCCATGATAGTTTGTTCCGTCATAGGCTACTTTCAGACGAATATTTCGCATTAAT
>DOPS01000312.1:0-16752 GCA_003512645.1 Desulfosporosinus sp. | reverse complement strand
CCGGTTATGAAAGAGGCTCTAGCTAAAGAGGCTGACAAATACTACATTGTTGATGTTCGCACAGCAGTAGATTACGCCAAAGGCCATATTAAAGGCGCAGTAAACGTTCCCTACGGTCCTGACGTCGCTAAAAACCTCGATTCGATCAAAGAAAAAAGCCAAGGCAAAACTGTTGTAGTCTATTGTTATACCGGCCAAACAGCTGGACAGACCGACTCCTTGCTTAATATCGCTGGCATCCCCACCAAGAGTCTGAATTACGGCTTCGGAATGGCTGGCTTTAGCAAAGGGTGGAGCTCTGACAAATCTTACGAAGTTGTCCAATAACTTCTTAAGAACAGCAGAAATAGAACACCTTTAATAAAACGAGAGAAGAGATGGCTAAGCCATCTCTTCTTTCGTTTTATTAATCACTGCAGACTCTCTAACTAACTTCATTTTCTTATCCAGCTTTGAACGATTCAAAACTCTCTAATTATTCTGCTACATCTTTATAATTTGTTTTTTCAGGTAAAGTATCTTGATTCCCCTTTAAACCAATTATAGAATTAAAAACTGGGAATAATAAGACTGAATCTTAAAGGAGGTCTTGCAATGACTGAAAATAAATCCAAAGAAAAGTTCGTAGCAAACCCTATTGAAAGGCATGACACGGCTGCTTGGCGAGGAAATATCGAAAGTGTTAAACCCCAATCGAAGGTTCCTATCCCTAGCGAAGAATCCGTCCAGAATGCCAAGGAATGGGTAGACACAAATTCCTTGTCCTAAAAAAACCTAAAACTAAACAGGATGACTCCCCGAACCACAGTGGCCGGGAGTCATTCCTGTTTTTTTAACTGTACGACTAAAAGGCATGTCAAATCAAGCTGATTGACATGCCTTTTAGTCATGTTAGTAGTTTGACACCCTTAGAGAGTTTATCAGTATTGCATTTCTGCGTAACGCTTTAAGGTCTGATATTTCTCACGAGCGTGCCCCTCTGCTGCATCGAACATTTCTTGAGCGACATCTGGGAATATGGTTAGGAGCGAAGAATACCGGATTTCCCCTTTTATGAAATCTTGGAAAGAAGCAGTCGGTTCTTTGGAATCGAGAACAAACGGATTCTTACCTTGCTCTTTAAGACGAGGGTCATGTCTCCAGAGATGCCAATACCCTGATTCTACAGCTTTTTTCTGTTGTAAGATACTTGTGCCCATGCCGGATTTTATCCCGTGGTTCACACAAGTAGCATAAGCAATGATGATCGACGGCCCAGGATAGCTTTCTGCTTCAGCAATCGCTTTAATCGTTTGATTCATATTAGCCCCCATGGCAATTTGAGCAACATAGACATAGCCATAGGTCGTCGCCATCAGTCCGAGATCCTTTTTACGTACTTTCTTCCCTGCTGCGGCAAATTTTGCGATAGCTGCCGTCTGGGTTGCCTTGGAGGCTTGTCCCCCAGTATTAGAGTAAACCTCAGTGTCCATCACCAGGATATTTACATCATCCCCACTCGCCATGACATGATCTATTCCATTATAACCAATATCATAGGCAAAACCATCTCCACCAAAAATCCAAACAGAGGGTTTGATGAGATAATCCTTCTTCTCCTTGATTTCGCTAAGAATCGGATTGCCAGAGACATCTTCGTTGTTCAGTGCTTCCAGTACCCGCAACCCTGCTCTCTTGGATCCTTCCCCATCCTCCAAGTTGTCCAGCCATTCCCGGAAACTCTCTTTAAGGTTTTCGCCGAGAGAACTCTCCAAGCCTTGTTGCATCAGCTGGACTATTTTAGCTCGAATTTGCTTTGCACCAAGATATATGCCATAGCCGAACTCAGCATTATCCTCAAAAAGCGGACTCATCCAGGCTGGTCCTTTCCCTTCTGCATTAACCGTATAGGGAATCGAGGGAGCGCTGCCGCCCCAGATTGAGGAACATCCTGTAGCATTGGCAATAACCATACGGTCACCATACAACTGGGTAATAAGCCTTGCATAGGGTGTCTCACCACAGCCAGGGCAAGCACCATTGAATTCAAGCAGCGGCTGGGCAAATTGACTTCCTTTTAAGGTCTTAACATCCATGAGATGGCGTTTTTCGGTAACATTTTTAATGGCATATTCCCAGTTTTCTGATTCCATTTCAATCTCATGGTCGGCGGGTTTCATGATAATTGCTTTACCTGGTGCGGGACAAACATCGGCACAGTTTCCACAACCCGTACAATCCAGCGGTGTGACCTGAATACGATAGTGGTAACCTTCAAGGGCTTTGCCGATGGGTTTCTTCGTTTTGAAGGTATCTGGAGCTTTTTCAAGCTCGCTATCCTCCAAGAGGAAAGCCCGAATGGTGGCATGGGGACAAACATAGGCACACTGATTACATTGAATACATTTATCGATTTGCCATTCGGGTACATAAACTGCAATTCCCCGCTTTTCATACCGCGTTGTGCTTAACGGGAAAGTACCATCCTCAACACCTACAAAAGCACTGGTCGGCAGGTCTTCTCCTTCATGACGGGCCATAGGACGTTGAATATTCTTAATAAAGTCTGGCTCACCCTTAATGGGCATATCTTCATCAGGAACCTCAGCCCAAGCAGCAGGAACCTCCACTTTATGTAAGGCGTCAATGCCTCCATCGACAGCCTTATGATTCATCTCAACAATATTGGACCCCTTCTTGCCATAGACTTTCTGGATAGAGTCTTTCAGATATTGAATAGCATCTTCGAGAGGGATTACCTTAGCTAATTTAAAGAAAGCAGCCTGCATGACCATATTGATGCGTCCGCCAAGCCCAATTTCTCTGGCAATGGAAATAGCATCTATGATATAGAAATTGATCTTATTTTTAGCAACATAACGTTTAAGGAAGGCTGGCAAATGATTTTCTAGTTCATCTGCTCGCCACGGACAGTTGAGAACAAAGGTTCCTCCTTTTTTCAGACCCCTAAGGATATCATAGTGATAGATAAACGACTTATTATGGCAAGCAATATAATCCGCATCAAACACCAGATACGATGATTTGATAGGTTGCTTGCCAAAGCGCAGGTGTGAGATTGTCGTTCCACCGGATTTTTTGCTATCGTATTCAAAGTAACCCTGAACATTAAGGTCAGTATTATCTCCAATGATTTTTATAGCGCTTTTATTTGCGCCGACCGTACCATCAGAGCCAAGTCCCCAGAACTTACAGCGGATTGTTCCTTCTGTCGATGTGTCAACAGTCTCTTCTATAGGTAAGGAAGTGTGGCTCACATCATCGATTATCCCTATCGTAAAGCGATCCTTAGGCTGAGCCTTCTTCAAGTTCTGATAAGCAGCAAGAATCTGTGAGGGAGTAGTGTCTCTTGAGCCTAGACCATAGCGTCCCCCTACGATCATTGGTTTTGAAGTTTCATGGTTAAAGATTTGTAATACATCAAGGTACAGAGGCTCACCGGTAGATCCCGGTTCCTTGGTTCGGTCTAGAACCGCGATTTTCTTTACGGATTTTGGTAAGACGTCAAAGAAGTATTTTTTGGCAAATGGCCGATAGAGGTGGACTTTAATGAGCCCGACTTTTTCCCCTCTTTGGGCCATAAAGTCGATGGTTTCCTCAATGGTGTTACAGACGGAACCCATAGCTACAAGGATGTCTTCGGCCTCGGGGTCACCATAATACTGGAAGGGATGGTACTCGCGACCCGTTAATTTCTTGATTTCTTTGAAATAATCTTCGACGATGTCTGGAACTGCATCGAAGAAGGGGTTGGAAACCTCACGTCCTTGAAAATAAATGTCGGGATTTTGGGCAGTCCCTCTGAGGACAGGACGGTTTGGATTTAAAGACCGGTCTCTAAATTCCTGAATCTTGTCAAAGTCGACAAGTTTAGCAATTTCGTCATAACTTGTCGTCTCGATTTTTTGAACTTCATGGGAGGTTCTGAACCCATCAAAGAAATGCAATACTGGAACCCGGGACTTAATCGCTGCCAGATGAGCCACAAAACCTAAGTCCATCGCTTCTTGAACATCGTTCGAGCAAATCATAGTAAAACCTGTTTGACGAGCAGCATTAATATCTTGATGATCGCCAAAAATTGATAAAGCATGGGTTGCTAAAGCCCTGGCAGTGACATGGAATACGGCCGGCACTAGATTTCCAACCAATTTATACATTTCAGGAATCATCAGAAGTAAGCCTTGGGAAGCCGTATAGGTTGTGGTTAGGGCTCCGGCTTGGAGGGAACCGTGTAAAGCGGCCGAAGCACCGGACTCGGATTGCATCTCAACAACTCTAACCGGTTGGTCAAATAAATTCTTTTTGCCATGGGCTGCCCATTCGTCAACGCCCTCGGCCATGGGAGAAGAGGGCGTAATTGGGAAGATGGTTGCAACCTCAGTCAGAGCATAAGATGCTTCAGCTGCGGCCTGATTCCCATCCATTGTTTTCATTTTCTTAGCCACATTAAGAACCTCCTAAAAACCTTTAATCTAAAGTTTAAATTAGTATTTGTTACTGGAGGACTCTCATACATATTTTTGAAGTAAAAAACAATAATTTTCATAAAAAAGTATTAAAATATTATAAAACTCCTAGACTTTTTAAATCTAGGAGTTTTATAAAGGAGGAATTTATAGTGCCATCGCAAAAGTTCCACACACAATCACCTGTTTAAGGTTACTACATTGTCAGACTATTAACTTCAGTGGCAAGTTTTCCATCCTTAAACCAAAGGCTATAGATTACCGGAATGATCACAAGGGTTAGTAAGGTTGAGACTGTTAATCCGCACATAATTGCTACTGACAAGGGTTCGAACAGGTCACTGCCGGAGAGAGCTAAGGGAACCAGACCGATGACCGTTGTCATGGAACTCAGGAAAATGGGCCGGTAGCGTTTACTGACAGCGTCGAAGCAGGCATCCCTAACTGTCATGCCCTCTTGACGAGCTCTGTTGATATATTCAATTAAAAGAATGGCATTTTTAATCACCACTCCCATTAGGCTGACGACCCCGACCATCGCTGTAAAGGAAAGAGGTTGGCCGAAAGCTAACAGGCCGATAATCACCCCGAAGAGTGAGAGTGGTATCGTGATAAAAATGACGAAAGGCTGCCAGAAGGAGCGAAACTGGAGCATGAGAATGAGATAGATGGCAAAGAGGGCAAATAGAGCAGCAGTGCCCAGATCGCCAAAATTATCACTGATATCTTTCGCTTCCCCTTTGTAAGTGAGACTGACCCCTTTTAACTCCTCCGGGTTTTGGGCGAGGATTTGTTTAAGGTTGTTTTCAATCGCAATGGCACTGTGACCGGGTTTAACCTGGGAGGAGACGGTAATCGCCAGCTCCCGGTCGTATTTGCGGATCGTGGGAATAGAGGCTTCCAGGTTAAGGGTGGCTAGCTGTTTGAGTAGGGCTTTCTGGCCGGAGAGGGAAGATTTGATGGCCAGGTTTTCCAAGGCCTCTTTGGAGTGAATATCACTGGTGACTAGGATAGGGTATTCATTGCCGGCTTTGTGGAAAACCGTCGCTTCCGCTCCTTTTAATGCAATATTGATCTGGCGCTCAATGTCATAGTTAGTGATACCCAATTGGGAAGCTTTGTCATGGTCGACATTGACGGTAAATTGGTATTCGGCACTGTCCAGGTCGTCATTCACATTCAAAGTGCCAGGGATCCCGGCCAGTTGATCATGGATATAGTTGACAGCTTTGGTCAGGGCCTGCTGATCATTACTGTTGACTTGAACTCCTATAGGGGTTCCTGGGAAGGCCTTTTCCAGCAATTCTGCTCGGGCTGTTCCCCCGATCAAGCTTTTGTCCAACAGTTCTTGCATATAGACCGCCATTTCCTGGTTGGATTTAAACCTGCCGCCCTTGGATAAGTCCACTTTCAGCAGAACTTGCGCAAAATCTTGAGCCTGAGAGGATTTGGCTACAGTTAAATAAAATTTGGGAAGTCCTTCCCCTACAGAGGTGGTATAATCCAAGACTTCTTGCTGGGCAGAGACCAGCTTTTCCACCTGCTGAGCCACTCGGTCTGTATTATCCAGGTCAGCTGAGGTTTCGGCATGGATATCAATATAAAACAAATTGACGTCCGCTTTGGGGAAAAACATCACCGGCAACCTTAAGGCTAAGAGCACAGTAAGGGCCAGTAAGGAGAGGGATAAAAGAAGGGTCAGTTTCTTATACTTCATGCCGATCCTTAGGAAGCCTTGGTAGAAGCTTTTCACAGGGGATCGCTGATGAACTTTTCCCGGTTTGAGTTGATCAAAAAAGATATAAGCCAGGACCGGGGTAACAAAGATAGCAACTATAAACGAGGCAGCGACAGCCAAAATCACGACCTGAGGCAAGGCACGCAGGAACTCTCCCGCCGGACCGGGTACGAAGAGCATAGGGGTAAAAGCAGCCGCAGTGGTTAATGTCGCCGTGAATACGGGTAGGACAGCCCGCTTGGTACCGAGTACACAGGCGGACATTTTCTCCATCCCTTCGTCGATCAGCACCTGGATCGAATCAATAATCACGATAGCATCATCGATCAACATCCCTAAAGCAATGATCAAGGCCGCGATAGAGATCTCATGCACTCTGATCTGAAGGAGGTACATGGCGCAGAAAGCGATCAGGATGGAGATAGGGACGGCTGCAGAAGCGACAATGGCATTCTTTAGTCCCATACCAAGGAAAACCACCACTAGGACCAGGGCTATTCCTTCGAGGAGGTTTCTAAAGAAGTTAGTCACACTTTCATTGACATTAGCTGGTTGGTAGATGACCTCATCGACGGTTAAGCCGGGAGGCATTTGCTGTTGGAGCTGATTAAGCTTAGTCTGCAAGTCGTGGCCTATGAGAACGATATTCTTATTGTCAGAAAAAAAGGCACTTAACAAAATGGCCTTCTGGCCGTTTTCTCTGATCCGGGTCGTGGAATCTGACAACTGCCAGGACACAGTGGCAATATCCTTTAAATGCACGATTGCTCCGGTAGTTTGGGAGACTGACACGACGGAATTTTCAATGTCCTGAAGGGAGTTAAAACTGCCCGGGATGCTGACATTAATCTTGGTCGTTCCATTACTCAGGGAACCGGCGGGAATATTGACATTTTGGATCTTCAAAGCATTGACAATGTCATCCAAGGATAAGACAAATTGGTTTAGTCGGGCAGTATTGACTTCTACCTGGGCTTCTTTTTTTTGTACCCCATCCACTTCAAAACGGGCTAGGCCGTTGACTTTGCTTAACTCATTTTTATATTGATCAGCGAAGTCGGAAAGCTGTTCATAAGAATACTGCTCACCGGAAAAGCTGAGAATCATGCCGGGAGTACCCGCTAAATCCGTATCAACCTCAATCTTTTGGCATTCCGACGGCAGACTGCTTTGGAGCTCGTCCATAAAGCGGCGCAGATCGATCCAGGCTTTATCCACATCCGCATCATTTTGCAATTCCAAGACGACGATGGAAACGCTATTGCGGGAAAAGGAGGAGGAAGTCTTGTAACCTGGAACTTCGATGGTTTTATCTTCGATGACTTTAGTGACGAGCTTTTCCACATCGGCGGGTTCAGCTCCCGGATAGACTGTCTTAATAATCGCAAAAGGGGCATTTACATTGGGGCTTTCTTGTTTGGGTATGACATAATAACTGTAAAGTCCGAGCAACAGGATCACTAACGTGAAGAAAAGGGTAAATCGGCGATTATGAATGACTTGATAAATCAGACCCTTTTCTTTTTCTTTTTCCTTTTCCATCATTGCCCTCCTGCCGTCTGAGGAATCGTAACTTTCATGCCCTCACTCAGTTCCTTCATGCCGGAGGTGACTAGGTTATCTCCCGAATTAAGTCCTTCAACTCGCACATTAAAGCCCTGACTGTTTTTTAAGCTAATATTCTTTTTCACAGCCCGGTCAGCTTGGACAATAAAAACATAATCCTCGCCGTCATTCATCACTGCAGAGATAGGAATCCAAATGCCTTGCTCGGTACCATTAGCCAGTGAAACATCCGCTGTGGCACCAATAAAATAGGCCTGGGCCGGGATTTCTTTGGTTAATTTAATCTCGGTGTTATAGGTACGAGTCTCGGTATCCGGCACTTGATCGATGCGGGTTACTTCTCCCGTTCCGCTAAAGCTGCCGACTTTGACTTCAACTTGCGTCCCCAGCTTAATCTTCGTGACATCGGTCTGGTTAAGACCGACATTGATCACTTGCTTTTGGCTGCGGACGACGATAACAGGATAGCCAGCGGCTAAATTTTCCCCTTCCTTATAGAGGATATCCGTCACATAGCCCTCCATATCTGCATAAAGCTTCGTATCGTTGAGACTATTTTGTTTGGCTTCCACATCGACTTGAGCCTTCTGGTAAGCAGATTCTTTAACATCCCTATCCAGTTTGGCTTTATCCAGATCAATTTGGGCCATGGCTCCGGCCTTTAAGAGTTCCTGATAATTGGTATATTGGGACTGGGCATCCAGATACACTTGCTCAGCCTGAGAAAGGTTAAGTTGAGAATTGCGCAGGGCTAGGTAATGATCCGTCTGATCCAGGCTGGCGAGCAGTTCACCCTGATGAATAGCCTCTCCTTTGCTTACCTTCAGTTGTGCCAATTTCCCGGGGACTTTAAAACTGTACTTCTTTAATTCACCGGAGCCGATGACGCCTAAGTACTCCAACCTAACCGACTGGGACTGTTCGGTCAGCGCTGAAACCGTTACCGGTCGGGTAATCTCCACCGGGGTGGTGTCAGTCGGCTGAGAACTACAGCCGATTAAGAAGACGGGAAGCAGAAGAAAGGTTATGAAGACAGTAGTCAGCTGTTTGGTTTTTAACATAGTTTAGAAATTCCTCCTCAACGATTTAAGATGCCGTAAAACAAGAGCTTTTTCATTTGTTCTAGAAGTTGGTTAATAGTAATGTCATTAGCATTTAAAAATTGGTCTTCCATGGGTGACAGAACCGTCTTAGTAAACGTCAGCAACATGATGGCCGGATCAATATCATCCCGGATCTCACCTTTGGCGATGCCCTCCTCTAAGACAGTCATAGCCATCTCTTGGCGGAAACGGCGAATTTCTTCGATAGTCTCCTGTTCGGCGGGAAAATAACGCTGCAGTTCATTGAGGACGCGGAAGGGAATGGCTGGATAGGAGTATACGGAAAGGATAGCATTGAGCTTTTCAAGCCAGGTCGTACAGCCCTCGATTTCTTGCAGCACCCGTTGTTTTTCAATTTCAGCAGCTCTTTGTACAATTTCGGAAATCAGGTCGTTTTTGGAGGCAAAGTATTTATAGAGGGTTTTTTTACTCATGCTCAATTCGCCGGTGATGTCATCAAGAGTAAAGCCTCTTAACCCGTATTGTTTAATCAACTCAGTAGCGGTCTGGATAATTCGCTCACGCATGATAGTTCTCCTTAATTTCTTTGATAGGGTGAGTATCACTTTTAGGTTGGCACGGATAAGGTCTCGGAGGAAACTTTGCCAGTATCTTTAGTTTACTTCCGATTGTCTATGGGATCAAGAGGTCGGGGCAAGTCTTTTTTAACATGGACATAATTTTATAATTACCAGCTATGGAGGCTTTTTTACTGGATCACCAGGATCACTACGAGAAAGTGGTGACCTCTTATAATCGGTAATCGCGCTATTCCGAAATATACTAATCTCTCCAATGGAAAAAGGAGTCAACAGATTTTCTCCGTTGGCTCTTCATCTATACATGCTGCAGGATAAATTTCTCCCGCTCATCTTCCGGAATCCCCAGAAGGAGAAGGGCCTGGTAGTAGGTCAAATTCGTCAGCGCTGACGAATTTGACCTCCATGGGGGAGCAAGGCCTTGGCCTCCTTCAGGCGCTTGCCGACCTCCATGGCATTGGTAAGCATGATTTTACAAGTCTGTTGTTTGATCCCTATTAATCTTAGCCGCGATGCCGTTACCATGAGTTTCCAGGACCTTTTTCACTCTATAGGGTGCAGCGGAATAATATTCATAGGTTATTTTATACTCCCCCCGTCGGGGAAGAGANNGGCTGTTTTTTCATGCACATATTTATTAAGAAACTACCCGTAAACCCTTGCAAAGTCTTGACTTTTCGATAAATTAGCAAGCCCTACCTAAGAGACCTTATAACGTTAAAATATAAGGTCTTTTAATGCAAAAACACCCACCACTAAAATACGTAGAAGGTGTTAAAGCCTATCTGTTACAGCTGTTAAAATTTTGGCGATTTTTTTGTTCAATTGATTCACCCTTACAACCCTAAACTATCATTGAATAAGAGTTTAATCGTCTCATCAAAAACAACTTTAGCAGCACGCCCTGCTGCGCAATCCATCTCAACAATACTCTGACCTTGATTGATTGCTTGCACAGCATCTGCGTCATAGGGTATTCTTCCTGCACAAGGTAAGTAGAGTTCTTCACAAAAGGACTCAATTTTTTTTGTTTTTTCAATATTAGTGTCGTATTTATTGATGCAAACTGCAATTCTCGTATGGAATTTTTGAGCAGTCTGAACGATTCTTCTCATATCACTAATGCCTGAGATAGTAGGCTCTGCAACTATCAAGACCATATCAACACCTGTAAGAGCGGCAATGACCGGACATCCTATGCCGGGAGATCCATCAATGATTGCTAGCCCCGCATCCTTAGCCGCTGACTTCATCTGCTTTTTCACCTCAGTGACCAGCATCCCCGAGCTGCCGCTCCCCATTTTAAGTTCGGCAGTGGAAAACACGGAATCCTTCAGATACAGCATTAATTCCCCTGCTCTGGCAGGTTTAAAGGATACGGCTCCTACCGGACAAACAGCTTCACAAGTCCCACAACCTTCACAGGCATAGTAATCAACCTTATAATCAAGGTCTGCCTCAATGGCATCGAAACGACAGTTTTGTCTGCACAGGTCACATTGCACACACAACTGGAGATCAATTTCCGCCTTGGGCAACCCATAATAGTCTGATCGTTTGGCTTCCGAAGCCTGATTCATAACCAAATGCAAATTAGGTGCATCCACATCACAATCTGCATATACATTGGCATTTGATAACTTAATAAAAGCACTGGCAATCGTTGTTTTCCCCGTACCGCCCTTGCCACTAAGGATTAGTAACTGTTTCACATTGCTACCTCCTTAGCCACAGTTTGAAGCATGGAAGAGAAGATTTCCCGATACTTCTGGTTCTCTCTGACTAATATCTGAGCATTCGAATTCAGCATTCCGAGCTTGCTTTCAAAAGGAATCCTGCCCAAAATGTTAATATTCTTTTTGAGGCAAAATTCTTCGGCAGGATTTTCTCCCTCAAGACATTTGTTAAGGACTACGCCATGCGGTTTGTCAAACAACTTAATCAGTTCATAGACCATGTTAAGATTATGAACACCAAACAAAGTGGGCTCCGCTACTAAAATGCAATAATCGGCATCTTTGATGCTTTCCATGACAATACAGGCACTTCCGGGAGGACAATCTATAAAGGCAAATTCTATCCCTACCGGGATGCCCTGTAAAAGCTTCTTGATAATGGGAACACCGGACCTTTCTCCAGTATTTAATACCCCTGTAATTACGACAACATTTTCAGAAACACCAATTTGAACCTCTCCGATGACTTTTTCTTTCTCGGATAAGGCTTTCTCGGGGCAAAACAGTACGCAGCCTCCACAGGAATGACAAACCTCGTCAAAAACAATCAACTTGTTAATAATATAGGCTAAGGCATTGAATTTACAAAAGTCAATACACTTACGGCAGCCATTACAAAGGGTTTCATCGACTACAGGAATCTTAATTGAGACTTTTTCAGTTTCAATATCCTGGGGTTTAAAAAAAAGATGCCCGTTTGGCTCTTCAACATCACAGTCCAAATAAATAGATTTCTTTGCCGCCGATGCCAGATTTACTGATACTAGTGTTTTGCCTGTGCCGCCCTTGCCGCTTAGCACAGCTATCTTCATACTATTATCAACCTCCATGCCCATGAAACCCAGGATGAATATCTTCCAGCAAGGAAAGCTTCCCTTCTATTAAGGCATCAATATTATCCTTAAGAGAAGCATTGACGGTCTTGAATAATTTGATATTGGCTGCCCTTAAAACTTCTGCTGCATTCTCTCCACATCGAGGAGTAAGTAAAGCACTCACCTTGTTATCTACAATTATCTGCGCAGCCTTAATCCCAGCACCACCCTGGCTGGCAACTGCACTATTATCTAAAAAAACACTTTCCTTTGATTCCGTATCATAAATAAGGTAAAAGGGCGTACGTCCAAAGGATTGGCATACATTCGTTTCCAAAGACTTATCATCGACTGGAATCGCAACTTTCATTGGGAATCCTCCTTAACACTTGTCTTAATAGTTTCATAATAATTATTAATAGCATTATGTAAAGCACTTACGCCAAGGTTAGAGCAATGCACTTAAGTGTTCAATTACTTTCTCAGAATACATACTTACTCACCTCCATCATCACCTTCCATAGAACCTCCATTGCATCTATGTCTAGGACAACCTCCACAACCGCATGTTTTTTCAAGGCCGTCACAAAGCTTGTAATCTCCACCCTCTATCCTAAGAACTTTTCCATGGACTAAGGATTCCGCAAGTTTTTTTCTCGCGTCATTGTAAATACGTTGAACGGTTGTGCGGGCAATTTTCATTTGGTCGGCGGACTCTTCCTGCGTAAATCCTTCTAAATCAATAAGCCGTATCGTCTCATACTCATCAATGGTCATAATTACAAAGTGTTCTTGATTAATCAGAGCGTTAAGTGGCCCAAATCGGTTGCTTTCCGGCAAGCAACACACTTTTCTCCATTTTCGTGGTCTTGGCATAATTCTTTCACCTCAATTAGCGGCAAATCTCCTCGCTTATTGACATATGCTCTTAATTGTTTAGTATACTTCATTTTAAACATATGTCAATAACTATATCTGCGCTATCATTTATGATTATATTATACCCTCTCTAGGAACAATTCGCTTGTCACTAATTATCTTTGAGGGATTTCTGGCCGAAACAGACTTGAACAGTTATCTGACAGTAATATTCTGTAAATTAATTATTGACATATGTTCGATACAATGTATAATAAGATTGAATGGGGCATATGTCAATAACCATCTTGTTTTCTTCATAATGTGCTACCGACACACACAAAGAATAATTAACAGAGTTTCGGCAGTTAACTTTGCGGAAAGAGGAGAGCTGAGTATGATAAATCAAAAGGATTTTCGTCCCAAGGATATGGGACGATCGGATGAGCAACTAATCAAACTCCAACCTGAAGATCTAATGCCTTTATTTCCGCCCTATGATAGATCGGATATGGAACCTCCACTAACGGATCCTAAGCCTGCCTGGAAAGAAAAATTCTGTACTTCTTTAGATGGCTACGTGGGTATCGATACATTAATTCGCCCAAAAACTAAAGTGGAAGAAGATGAATTTGTACGGAAATTCCTGAATGGCTTAGAAAAAAGTTTTTCTGACGCCAACAATGGTGCACTCCAACCCTTCTTATTGTCCTTTGAATATTGCGCAAAGTGTGACACATGTTCTGCTGCCTGTCATATCTACGAAGCGTCTGGCAATAACGAGTTATACCGTCCAATTTTCCGTTCTGAAGTTCTCCGAAAAATTGTTAAGAAGTACTTCACCACCAGTGGAAAGCTGTTAGGCCGTTTTGTTGGAGCAGATATCGATGTGAACTGGGAAACAATTGCTCGACTCGGAGAATTGGCGTATCGCTGTAATCTTTGCCGTCGTTGTGCTCAGACTTGCCCGCTGGGCTTAGATAATGCCATTCTCACGAAAGAGATTCGTAAGATTTTCAGCCAAGAGATGGGCATTGCTCCTCTTCCCCTGCATACCAAAGGTACGGTACTTCAGCTAAAAACTGGCTCATCTACGGGAGTCAGCAAACCTGCTTTCTTAGATACGATAGAGTTTTTAGAAGAGGATATCGAAGAGAAGTATGGTTTAAAGATCAAATTTCCGATGGACAAAAAAGGTGCAGATATCCTGCTGTTACATAATGCGGGCGAGTATATGGCTTGGCCGGAAAACCCAATTGCCTTTGCTATCCTCTTCGAAGAAGCTGGTTTAAGTTGGACCCTCAGTAGTGAAATCGCGGGATATGACAATGTAAACTACGGCATCTGGTATGATGATTTCCAGGCAAAATCCCTAGCCACACTGCAGATGAAAGTAGCCAAAGAATTAGGAGTCAACCGCATAGTTATCGCGGAGTGTGGGCATGCCCATAAGGCTTCGGCACTTATAGGAGATCGCATGGTGTATGGAGATGCTAAAGTCCCGGTTGAGAGTTGTCTCCCTCTTCTTTGGGATATGATCAAACGAAGGCGATTAAGGTTAGATCCCCGTAAGAACGATTTTCCTGTAACCCTTCACGATCCTTGTAATTATGTTCGAGGAATGGGCATTGTGGAACCTCAACGAAAGGTCTTAAAAGCTATTTGTCCTCAGTTTAGGGAAATGACTCCCCATGGAGTCGACAATTACTGCTGTGGCGGCGGTGGCGGGTTCGCCATTACTAATTCCATGAATTTCTCTGACTGGAGAAATAAAGTAAGTTCCCGTATGAAGTTTAATCAGATCCTGGGAGCCTTTCAAGATAGTATGGAAAATACTACTCTACCTAAATATGTCTGCGCACCTTGTTCTAATTGTAAAGGGGCTATTCGAGACATTTTGGAGTTTTACGAGGCAACGACCAAATTCAATGTTCAGTATGGTGGTTTAGTAGAACTCATGGTCAATGCACTTGTAAGTATGGAAAAACCCTTTATGGAGTTTTTAGAAGAATAAGTTTGTGTACTTCATAATTTGAACTAACCTTATAGTATTCTTCCCTCTTTTGCGGAAGGACTGTCATAGATGCGAGAAGCACGTTGAACTGGACAATCAACGTGCTTCTCGCGTTTTGTGTCAATAAGATCTAGACCAGGCTGATTAGTCTTCTTCACTGACCCTCCTGGGCAAGTAAAACATAAAATAACCCTGCATTGCACTCCAGATTGGGTCTATAATAATGAAAGGAAGATTTAATAATAAAGGTGGAGAATTCAAAAAATGAATGATCTAAATTATAGCTTACACCGTACTAAAATCGCCTGGCTTCTCCTTTCAGGATTGGCCGCGCTTTTCGCTCTTTTATATTTTTTGTCCGCCCTCTTTCCCGGACCTATCGATCCATCGGTGACTAAGTATTTTTCCCTGGCTATGGCTGATAAAGCTAGAATATTCAATTCAACTCCCCGCATTCTCTATATAATAAAGTTCTTTCTCCAAACCGTCCTTTTATTTTGGTTGCTCTTTAGTTCTATGGGACAGTCTTTCTTTCAGCGCCTTCAAAAGATTAGTAGGAATTATTGGTCTGCCTCTACTTTATCCATCCTGAGCATGTGGCTTCTATTTAAAGCTCTCTCCCTGCCTTTTTCTTATTACACCGGATATTACTGGCAAAAAATCTGGGGTTTTAGTACTCAAAGCATAGCAGCTTGGTGGATTGATTATTTGAAAAGTGCCGGAATCGATCTCTCCACTTCTCTAGTCGGAGGACTGATTTTTTTCTGGTTAGTCAACCGGTTATCGCGCTATTGGTGGTTGGTCGGTGCTACTCTCTTTAGTATCTGGCTCGTTATTGCGCAGCTTTTTTGGCCCATCGTCATCTCCCCTCTTTTTAACCAGTTTGAACCCTTGAACGATCCCGCTGTCGTTACCATGGTTGATGAGCTTGCTCAAGGAGCTGGACTAAACATTGGTGCTGTTCTCGTGATGGACGCCAGCAGACAGACTACAGTAGCCAACGCCTATTTTTCTGGAGTGGGTACTACTAAACGAATTGTCATTTACGACACTCTCTTACGCAATTATTCCTTACCAGAGGTCAAGGCCGTGATTGCTCATGAGATGGGACATTGGCGAAATAAGGATATCAGCTATGGCCTTTTCTACGGGGTGCTAGGCTGTTTCATTGTTTTTGGTCTATTAAATTTCCTCTTAAAACCTTGGTTCCCAAAAAACAGAAAAAAGCCGCCCCAGCTTTGGGCAGCCTTGCAACTGGCACTTATCCTGCTTTTCTTTGTCAGCAATCCTCTTCAGAATGCCATATCCAGAGGAATGGAGCTACGTGCGGATCGTTTTTCTCTCGAACTCACAGGAGACCTGACTGGGGAAATCCTGTTGCAGAAAAACCTAGCCAGCAAAAGTCTATCGGATTTGTCTCCCCCCCGCTTCATAGTCTGGTTTAGTTATAGCCATCCACCAGTGCTTACCAGAATAAACACCTTACAAAAAGAATCTCAGTAAGACTAACCAAGAATCCGTCTCCTTGTTTCTCCCCTTGTATCTCTAGTATATTAAATAGTCGATTCTCTAGGCAGAAACGCTGCATATTATATTAGCGTTTTGTCAACCTAAGTATTTACGCTTTTGGTATATTATGGTAAAATAAAGCATACATATTTAGGAAGGGGTTGTTTGTAATATGGCTAAACATTCTAAAACTAACAATATTACAAAAGCTACACGAATCATATCTGTTGCCTCACAGAAAGGTGGGGTTGGCAAGACGGCAACCGTCACAAACATGGCTGTAGGCTTAGTTAGTCTAGGATATAAGACAGCAATTATTGACATGGATGCCCAAGGTCACATTGCCTTATCCTTCGGAATCAAGAAGGCTGAACTAAAGAAAACGATTTACGATGTTTTAATTGG
>DOPS01000356.1:0-2736 GCA_003512645.1 Desulfosporosinus sp. | reverse complement strand
AGGAAAAGCACCTTCCCACCCTCGCCAGCCAAAGTTAATAAATCCTTCTTGGTCAGGTTCAGATTTCATTACATAAGCATGAATAAGCTCAGTAACCGGTATTGCTTTATAATGAACAAATGAAAAAATCGACTCTACCAGATCCTGTCCGACATTTCCCACATATTTGATATACTGATTATAGAACCATTGAAATGAAATGCCTGATATATTGCGAACCCCTTTGGCAATTACCGTAAGCGTTTCCTGAATAGATGTGGGAAGTTCATTAAAACGTGTAACTACGGGTGGATTATTAATAAATGTATTCTTAACTACATCAATTTCAATTATTTTACCGGCGATTTCCATATCATCCTGGCTTAAATTAAATGGATCATACCCTGATCCACCATCTCCGGTTGTTAAAACAAGTTTTCCAGTTTCAGGTGAAACGTTTAAGCTATTGACACCATTATGATTAAAAAATGGTCTTCTTAAATTAAGTAATGTCCGCCGTTTTTGAAGTTGACCATTCGATTGTAAAATCCATTCTTCAACTGTATCAATATGATCATATTGAATTTCTCTATTTATCCACTTTAGGTTTAAGGTTTTGGGGACACATGGGTTAGGCTTAAAGGATTCAGGAAGAGCACCTGGACCTTGTGTTCCAGCCACTGAATAATGAAGATAAAACAGGCCGTTATAATAAAATTCGGGATGAAACGCTAGACCTATCAATCCCCGTTCATCATATCCACGACCAGAAGCACCTAGTTTTATGATTTGCGGGCGAATATCTAAAAAAGTCCCTATAACTCCATTTCCAATGTAAAAGATCTCTCCTGTCTGAGTTGCAATAAATAATCTTTCGATTGAATCACCCGGAAGTATAGTTGTTTTTAAAACAGTGGGTAAATTTATCTTACTAAGAATGGGCCGTAAACTAACTTTTATCAAGTAACTTTATTCTCCTTCTTATTGTTATCTTTTATAAGAATATGACTATAACTGTTCTATTAGTACCAAATTAAGGGCTGGGAATCTTTCCGCACCAGCGCTAGGGGCCTACCTTTTTTGTTTAGAATGTTGGATAAATTATCACAATTTGGGGAGCCCCCCCGGGATGGGGCATATTCGATGTTGAAATTAACATACCCAATGAGGATTCAAAGGTATTGGCTAGTTACTCAAAACGGTGTGAGGCATGTCACACCTTATCCATTCACTAAGTAGTATAATGGTTAAGGGTGTGTTTTATGAAGATTGGAATTTTAGTTCGAGAAGAAACTATGCAGATTTGCACGGGAAAAGGCTGCCTTAACGCTTTTTTTCAAAGAAAGGATTCCTTTACCAGATATACTGAGGAAATAGAATTACTAACGTTTACTCACACTGGCGGTGATTTAAATCGTAAGATTAAAAACATGATTCAAGCCGGGATAGAATATGTACACCTTTCTTCCTGCCTGAGAGCAAGGTCACCAGACTATGCCTCATTAGTTGAACGACTATCTGAGCATTTTACTGTTGTGGGATACACACACGGTCCAGAGGAAAGGACACGGTAGAAGTAATAATTATTGTAAAAGGACTTCTTGCTGACAGGATAGTGTAGAGCTCTATCAGTATTGAAATTTCCATATGTAGTAAAACCATAGATTAGCTTGGCTTTAAGCATTAATGTGTTATACTTCGAAAGTAGATCACTCACATGGGGGCGTTCTAGACTCGCTCGAAGAAGCGGTGGCATGAGTTGCGCGTCGAGATTCCACCTGGTCTCGTTAATCGGTGGACCTTCTTAATTGCAAACGATAATTACGCTCTAGCTGCTTAAGTGCCGCTAGCATTCTGCCTTCTGCACCTACGGTGAAGGGCCAGGGTGTCAAAAAAGTAGGTTACTCTAATCTTTAGTAGAATTAATTATAGGAGGACATGTTATGAAAATTTCAAAGAAAGATGCGTTGTTTTGGTTTGAATTCTTTTCAATATTGCCAGAGGATGAGGATGTTATGACAAAACAACAAGAAATCATTTACGCTACCTTTGCACAAATTGAGGCTGCGATCGATCATAGAAATGATATGTTAATGTCGGAAATCAGAGGCTTGAAAACTTTGGAGAATAGAACTTTTTTTGTGGGAAATGAAAGCAAATTCCCCAAAGGATGTCGTTCTTGTCTGTTGGGAACCGGTTTGAGTTCAATCAGGAAAACGAACAAATGTAACTTAGAGTGTAAGTTCTGCTATCATTATGGAGAACTGGATGATATTGTTCCGGTTGGCGAAGGTATGTGGGAAATCGGAGGCACAAAATTTTATGAGAAGGACATTGATTTACTTCTTTCCATCCAACAGAAGCCCACGGGCATTTCCTACGTTTATTTAGAGCCATTCATGGAAATTGAAAAATACTATCCGGTCATAAAGAAATTCAGTGATGCAGGGATTCATCAACATCTCTATACAAATGGCACTTTAGCTACGGAAGAGACGTTGAAAGCTTTAGGTAAAGCCGGTCTTGACGAGTTGCGTTTCAACCTGGGTGCCTCAAATTGTTCGGACAAAGTGATTAAAATTATGGCAATAGCGAAAAAATACATTAAAAATGTAGGTATTGAAACGCCAATGACTCCTGAGTTCTTCGAAACTTTTTTCAAGAAGAAGGAAGCGATCTTAGAGACAAAACTCGATTTTATCAATTGTGCAGAATTGCACTTAAATGCCAATAACATAGACAATTATTACGGGGAAA
>DOPS01000180.1:0-45482 GCA_003512645.1 Desulfosporosinus sp. | reverse complement strand
TTCTGTTTTTGTTTGGATAATCTAAGAAATGGACCTCTAAAATGTCCGTCAATCGGTAGCCCGTTGAATCCTCAGTCAAATGATAACTGGAGTGTAATTTTTTGAGTGGAGTACATTTGAAATCCACAATGTTTATAGTTATACATTTTTGTAGCAAATCATAGGTATCTCCCGGCTTTACTTGACTAATATACATCTTGGACCAGTAGAACATGGTTCTTTCGGGTATGAATTCAGTGGGTAATATTTGTATTTCTATATCGATTTGTTTTCCTTGTTTTGTCATTGCACGTACATCTAGTATTCCTTTTTTGTCCTCTGAAAACTCCCTTAGAAGCTCACTATTGATGATTTCTATCCACTCAAAGTCTTCTGCGGGCACACCTAGTACTGCACTGAGAAAGGCTATTAGCAGGTCTTTGTTCTTCTCATCTCCAAAAATCAGCTTGAAAACAAAGTCTACCTTTGGAGACATCAGAAACCCATCGTCCGTTGATATCTGTTTGCGTTTACTCTTTTTGCTCCCAGCCATGGCAACTTCATCCTTCCTCTAGTTCTATAATTTATTTTAGCAAATCTACCGTAGTTAAACCACCTACAGACAACTATTATCAACGCTAACATAATGACTGAATAATAACATTATACAACACGGCACATATCAATACCATAAAAAGGAATTAATATGTGCCGCGAGTTTCATCACAAACAGCAACAAAGTCCATAACGAAGGACTTTGTTGCTGTTTGCCTTAAACGGAGCTTTCTATATAAAAAGTATCGGTTGCCTGACATCTAGATGTTTTCTAAGGACAAAATTTAATAAATATAAAAATCTAAAGTCAATTGAATGAATTTCATGCACAGTCAATCATAGGATTGGCGTTTAGGAATATGAGAATTAGCTTTATGAAGAACCACGATAGACTAGATGCACATTTCTTGAAGTATGATCAGACAGAAAAGTCCCACGCCCTTTGTTGGAACAAGAGGCTAGAAATGTAGTTGGGGAGTATCGCAAATCGTGCATAAATTGTCAGAATAGTTTCCTATTGTGTGAGGGTACGACCCCGTTGGAAAGGCCGACCGGACGGGAGGGCTTTCCCCCGAATCTAAGGCAAAACACCAAGAAACAGCGGTAGTTACCAGCAAAAATGTCTTCCCAGAATACTACATGATTTATGTGGAAAAGTTTGAGGATATGATCCATGAGGATATTGACGAATGGGTGTATTTTTTTAAGCATGGTAAAATACGTGAGGACTTCAAGTCACCCGGAATCTTGCTGGCGGCCAAGAAACTGGATTATCTCATGATGAGCGAGGAAGAACGGCGGGGATATGATGACTATCTGGCCTATCTAGGGCAAGAGGTGGGGATTTTAGATACTGCAAAAGAAGAAGGACGAGAAGAGGGAAAAGTACTGACAGCCAAGGCGGCTTTAAAGAAAGGGTTATCAGTCGAACTCATCGCAGAAATTACAGGGCTCCCCCTTGAAGAGATCGTGAAATTGTAACGAGAACAGGCGAGCCTCTCCGTCCTGAAAATGGCTATGGGCGTTGCAACGAATCAGGGGGATGCAATAACGTTTTTAGCTAGTGAGACAACCAAGACCACGGAGTTGTCCGTTAAACGAAATTCACGAGCTACTCTTGATATACGAGCATAAGAAACAGCCACTAGCTTAGGATATACCTAGTTAGTGGCTGTATTAATCGTCTCGAATTGTGTTGGGGTCGTTACCCCGGGGGAGCGTTCTAACTTGGTTAAATCTTGAGGGGGACCCCTTTGGCAAGGAGCGACCGGGAGGCCCTTGCCTGAACAGATTCAAATCGATAAATTTCAGGAAATACCAGTCCCCTTGGCGAGGCTTATCGACACGAGTAATAAGATTAGGGGGGGATCCGCTTAGCTCCACCTGTGGAGAGGTGCTTAGCGGTTCAGCGACCGAATTGGCCCTGAGTGGAGCGCCGATGCACCTACAGGGTTCAAACCGCTTAGGCAAGTGGAGGGTGTTGTCCCAAGGTGGAGCAAAGACGCTACCCCCCTAAGATTATTATTAATACTCGACAATCCAGATAGGTAAGATTATTATATAGGTAAGAATAAAAGATAAGTAAGAATAAAAGATAAGTAAGTAAGTAAGTAAGTAAGTAAGTAAGTAAGTAAGTAAGGGGGGCTCGAAATGAGTATAATTGAGTTTTCTGACGACCAAGCACTCAGCGTAGTAAAGGCTACGAGCAGAATATCTAGCCGTGGGCAAATAGTTATCCCTATGGAAATACGAAAAAAGCTAGGTATTGGTGAGGGAGATCACTTGACATTTATTGCTGAGAAGAACGGTGAAGTTAAGGTTGAAGTTGTTAAGAGGCAACGTATTACGGAACTATTTGGGATTCTAAAAACACATAAGTCATTTAAACCAGTTGATGAAATCAGAAAAGAAGCGTATGAGAAGATGGCACAAAAAGAGTTAAAGGACGGGGAGGAAGGATAGTTGGCGAGGAGACTTTGGTTGGACACTAATGTAATCATCCGAATTATTACGGGTGATCCCCAAGAGATGGCACAAGAAGCTGAAGATATGATTCTAAAAGTCGAGATGGGAGAATTAGTTTTGCGCTTGTCTGCCATAGTTGTGGCCGAGTGTTGTTGGGTATTAGAGTCCTTTTACGAAGCACAACCAACAGACATTTCTGATACCTTGTTGAAATTCACTAATGCAATTGGAGTTGAAACTGAGGAAAAGCCCGTCGTACAACAAGCTCTGCTTGATTTTTCCGCTAAAAAGGTTGATTTTGTGGATGCTTATATTGCGGCACATGCCAAAGCCAACCCCCCGGAGGATGTGGTTACATGGGATAAGCATTATAATCGGTTAGATATTAGTCATGACAGACCAGGAAACTGATAGCATTATTACAAAGATCAAGATCTACCGTGGCGAGATTTTCGATGCCATCGCGGCAGAAAACAAACAAGCCGCCGTTCCCAATGATTTGTTGGAGTTGGATATGCTGAAAGCATTACAAATATAGAAGTAAGGCGCACTGTGCATCTTACTTCTATATTTAATTTAGGGAATATTTAAGTCGAGCATTAGGCAAGGCTGCTTGGGGCCAATTTCAGAATAGTAACAACAGTTTGTCGTTGTGTGAGGGTGCGACCTCGTAGGAGTTTCTTTTAAATCCTGAGGGGGTCAGAACCCTTTGTGCAAGTCCTAATGTGGGTGCAAACTACTCTGAATGAGAGCGCTTACTTCCTCAAATTGAGCAGCTAGAAAAATTTGGTTTGTAATCCGACTGAGTACCTCCAAGTCTGTGATCGTGCGTACCGTCTCCTGAAGGGCCTGAGATTCTGCACCAAAACTGACTTCGAGGAATTGACATAGGATATCTTGGGCCATTATAGCTTCGCCTTTTGCTCTTCCTTTATTCGCCGCTGACTCTATCCTCGTTAGCTGGTCCCGTAGTTCTGCTTCCCTCCAAGAGTAGAAGCCATAAAAAGAGAATCTTTGCAAATATCAATTCTATTGTTCCAGACAGCTTTAGATTCAACAGTTTTATCTTTATCCCAAGCAATGTTACCGTGCTCGTCAATAAACACTTCATTAAATTTATCTTTATCTTTTAGTATTTCGAAAACTCCAAAGAGTTTATCGGACATATCAAAGGTCTTAATTTCACCATTATCAAATTCTAATGTTAAAATGTAATCGTTACATGGGATAACCTTTGTGATTTTTCGTGTTCCACTTAAGAAATACTCTTTTACTTTTTGGTCCGTTATTACATTAGCCAAGCCGACACCTCCTAAATCTATTTTAAAGGTTCAATAGGAAATAGCTCCTTATGAGTTTGCGCTAGATACCATTCCTCCTGTAATTCGTCTTGGTGTAACGCCGCCCATCCAAATATCATTTTCAATTGTTTGTTGGGCATCTGACCACTTAACAACTCTATATCATTAATCGATATACTGCATTCGTATTCGCCATACTCAGCGTGGAAATGAGGAGGTTGATGTTCTAAGTAGTTTAGATAAATTTTAATTCCTCGAAACATGCAAATTGTTGGCATTAAGCATCCCCTTTCTCTTCGTCAGCTTACTATTATTATACCATTTTATGGGCATCGCGTCACGATATTTCACGATCTTTTCAAGATGTGTTGGGGTCATACCCCGGTACCTCTTAGTATTGACTCTTTTTCTGTGAATGTGACACAACTACATCGTGTATCATTGAATGATCCCTGGAATGCCTGATGTTATTGGCCTCCAGGGACTCTTTGCAATTGTCAGAATTGTGTCTAAATTGTGTGAGGATCAGACCCCGTTGGGATTGGATAGCCCGATGACATTGGATGCGATCCCGTTGGTCGGGGGAGCGCTCGCTTAATTTCGCTTAATTTGATTTTGGGAAATAAGATGAAAACCAGAGCAATTAGAAGAATGAACGACTAATTGTAGTATAGATGGTTAATTTTGGCCAGTATTAACCCTAAGGTAAAAGTCGTAAACCTGCGATATAAGTAGTAAGCAAGTGTAGTAGAAACCTTTTCCCAACCGGCCGGAGGGTGAAGCGTTCTACTGCAGGCAACTCACAAAATGCACGGGCAAGGATGCCTGGCATAAAAATCAAGGAGGAATTTTTTATGATTATCAATCACAACATGGCTTCCCTGAACACCTATCGTCAGTTGAGCACTAACAACGCCAACAGCGCCAAGTCGCTGGAGAAACTGTCCTCAGGTCTACGTATCAACAAAGCCGGTGACGATGCTGCTGGTCTCGCTATTTCCGAAAAAATGCGCGGTCAGATCCGTGGACTCGACCAAGCGGCTCGTAACTCCCAAGACGCTATTTCGATGATTCAGACAGCTGAAGGTTCGTTAAGCGAAACTCACAGTATTCTCCAACGTATGCGCGAATTGGCGGTTCAAGGTGGTAATGATACCAACACGAGCACAGATCGCGGCGAAATTCAGAAGGAGCTTAACTCGCTAACTTCCGAAATCAATCGTATTGGCAACACCACTGAGTTCAACAGTCAGAAGCTCTTGAATGCTACTTCAGGCACTACGACTGCTGCTGTAACTGCAGTTGCAGGGGACTATAAGGCTGTTCTTAGTGCGCCATTCTCTGTAGGTGAGACGGTTACTATTGATGGAGAAGTCTTTACTGCTGCAAGTGGTAGTAGCAGTGCAACTACATTTGATATGACAGACGCAACTACCCAGGCGACAACTTTGGCTGCTGCCATTAACGGTAATGCAATACTTTCAGCTAAGTATACAGCAACTGTTTCGGGTGCTGATGTTCAATTGGTTCAAAAAGCAGGTCAAGAATCTGCGACGGGACCTGTGGTTAGTGACACCGGTGCCACTGCTAACGCTACCGCATCTACAACTACCGCAGGTGTTGCTGGAGTAGAGGCTAAATCCTCCTTCTCCATGCAAATTGGTGCAAACGAAAGCCAGACGATGACGCTTGACTTTGCTGACATGCGTTCTTTAGCTCTTGGTATTACAGGAACAGCAGCTGCAACTGGCTTTACTGCCACTAATACTGTTACTGATGGAACTAATGACACTGCCAACGAGGCTGCCTTGGATGTAAGTACTTCTGCTAACGCTGGTAATGCAGTCACTGTAATTCAGGCTGCTCTTGAGAAGGTATCTGCTGAACGCTCCAAGCTCGGTGCTAACTCGAATCGTCTGGAACACACTATCACCAATCTCGGAACCTCTTCCGAAAACATGACAGCTGCTGAATCCCGTATTCGCGACGTAGACATGGCTAAGGAAATGATGAACTTCCAAAAGAACAACATCCTCTCCCAAGCTGCTACCGCGATGCTGGCTCAAGCCAACCAAGCTCCTCAAGGCGTTCTACAGTTACTCCGTTAATTGTCGACAAGTTAATACGTTTCCCAAAGGGCCAGGGGCGTTTGCTTCTGGCTCTTTATTTATGTTTTTTTACGTTTACCCCTAAAGCTTTCTCCCACTTCTTACGATACATCTACTAACAGATAAATCAAGCAGAGGTGTTCGATATGGATATAAGCGCAGTGAAGACTCCTATGGATTTTGGTGGTTTTGCTAATCTGGCGCAGACAAATCCCGTTATTCAGCCTGTTGTCAATGTTCCAACTGCCAATACGGGTAATTTTGCAGATGAATCGGTAACTGCTCAAACAGACGAAAAAATTCATAAAGAGCCAGCCGATTTACAAGAAGTAACCCAAATGACGGAAGCAATGAACAAATTTATCCAAGCAATGAATGCAAATATTAGATTCTTGATCCATCAAGAGACAAACCAAATAATGGTGCAAGTCGTTGACCAAACAGATAATAAAGTACTAAAAGAATTCCCACCTCATGAATTTCTTGATACAATGGCCGCGATTCGTGATTATGTCGGGATACTACTGGATAAAAAAATATAGCAGTAAGTTGAGGGATGGGAGGGGTTGGGCATGTCATTCAGTTCGATCGGAGGCACTTATGGTCTGTCTGGTTCGGGCATGGATATTGACTCCATCGTAACAAAGTTAATGATGGGGCAGCAAGCAAAAAGCGATGCTTTGCTACAAAAGAAAACGGTACTGGAATGGCAAAAGACTTCCTACAATACAGTGTATGATGATATCAATAATTTTCGTACTACAACGTTTAATTACAAACTCCAGGGGACTTTAAGCCCGAATAAGGTTTCTTCCAGTAACACCTCGGTAGTTACCGCAACAGCCAATGCTGAGGCAGCGGATGTGAATCATTCCTTAGTGGTTGCGCAGTTAGCCAGTGGTGTGAATTTGACGAGTGCGAGTAATGTAACGACTGGGGCAAGTAAGGACACTATTGTCAACCAGTTTTATGATGGTGTTGCTCCTACCGGGTTGTATAAGTTCACGATAGCCAATGGAGCAGCGAGTGCATCCATTACCATTGATCCGAATGGAAGCATCAATGATCTTGTTAGCCAAATCAATAGCGCAGGTATTAATGTGAAGGCCAGTTATGATAGTACGCTAGATCGTTTTTTCATGTCTACTACTAATACGGGTTCTTCTGCTGGGCTTAGTATTGTTAAGACTGAAGGCGACGCTAGCTGGGGTGGAGATTTTTTTGTCGACAAGCTAAAGCTGCCCTCGGATGTTGCCACCACTACGGGTATCACTGGTCTAAATGCCGAATTCAAACTGGATGGGGTTCATTTAAGCCAAGCAAGTAATACATTCAGTATCTCCGGTGTGACATACAGTTTGACAGGTGTGTCGCCTGGGGCGACAGGGGCCACTATCGCGGAAAAGTTGGATTCGGGACAAGCGACCACCATTAGCGTAACCAACGATACCGACAAAGCCGTAGCCAGTATCCAATCCTTAGTTGACTCCTATAACAAAATCCTTGCCGACATCAATGGCAAGCTGAGTGAAACCCGCTATAAGGATTTTCCACCGCTTACAGATGCCCAAAAGTCGGTCATGAAGGAGTCGGATATTACAGCCTGGGAGGCCAAGGCGAAGAGTGGGATGCTCCGCAATGATCAGACCTTGGCGAGCCTTGTGAATACCATGCGGAATGCTTTCTCCAACCCTGTTGCGAGCATTACGGGTCCTTATAATAGTGGCGCTTCAATTGGTATTACCACTGGAACCTATACTGAGGGTGGAAAGCTATACCTGAATACCGACAAACTACGGACCGCGTTGCAGGACGATCCTGATGTACTGAGTCAGCTGTTTGGGGCGAGTGGGAAGAATCCGGACGGCACTATCGATCCCAGCAGTCAAGGGATCGCAGGGCGGTTGTATGATGGAATTAAGACTAAAATGGATCAAGTAGCGCAAATAGCCGGTACAACGGCTGGGGCGCAATATGATACTAAGAGCAGTTTTGCCAAGAGAATTACCGCCTATAATAAGCAAATCACCAACGCCGCAGACAGGTTTGACAAGGTGCAAACAGCTTATTACAAGCAGTTTAATGCTATGGAAGTAGCTTTGCAGCAGCTAAGTTCTCAGAACAGTTGGTTAGCATCGCAATTTGGTAATAGTAATGGCTGAAACTATACAAAGTGATTGGGTAGGAGGGAATATATATGGTGAATCAACAGATGGCGAATGCCTATAAGAATCAGCAGGTTATGACGTCCTCACCAGAACAATTAACCTTATTGCTCTATAACGGAGCGTTGCGATTTTTGACGGAGAGCATTTTGGCGATGGAGCAGGGGGATGTACAAAAATCCCACAATGCCAATCTGCGCGTGCAGGACATCGTACGTGAATTTGTTCGCACGTTGGATATGAACTATGAGCTATCCAAAACCTGGGCGAAGCTTTATGAATACACGGAACACTGCCTGATCCAAGGTAATATTAAAAAGGATGTTACTTTGTTGCAACAAGCTAAAGAGGTTCTACAGGAACTGCGAGATACATGGGTAGAGGCTATGAAACAGACTCATGTGGCTCGAGCAGTTGGCAAGTAATGGTGAAGAAAACAGCTCAAGCTTTGTGGCAGGATTATCGGTTTTTGACCAAAGAAATGATGAAATTCCTGACTAAGCAGGATATGGCTCTTTTTTACGACCTGATGAATCAGCGAGAACAGTTGCAGACCCTCATTGAGCAGACTCCCGATGATGGCTTTAAAGTCTCCCCAGTAGGGCGGAGTTTGATTAGCGAAATCCAGCAAGATAGCCAAGCTATCCTACATGCAATGCAGGTTCGACTGGGTAGTAGCAAACGACAACATCAGGTTTCAGAAGCCTATGGCGCTGCCAGCACTATGGCTATCAGCCAGATGAAATGGAAGCGATAGTGAACTCGTTCAACTAAAGATCAAATTAGGAGGGATTTGTGATATGATCAATCCCATACAGCCCAATACTCATTCCACCATGATTCCTATGGATGCTTTTCCTGGGCAAAAGCTGGACCGTTCCTTAGAGACTCCTCGCAAGGTTATCGATCGTAAGGGCGAAATTCCTTCTGCCCGTGAAGAAATTCCGCGCGAGGAAGTAGAAAAGGCGACGGAAAAGCTCAACCGGCTTATGGGAATCATCAATAAACGCTACGTGTTTAGTATTCATGAAAATTCCCAACGCCTTACAGTTAAGATTGTAGATCAACAAAATGGAGAAGTAATAGATGAAATTCCTTCTAAGCGGGCGTTAGAGCTTCTAGATTCTTTTAGGGAAATGGCCGGCTTGCTTTTCGATAAACTAGTTTGATCGAACGTTAAGACATGCTCGTTCAACAAAAAAATAACATAAACGTTCCTCAAAAAAACAGGATGCAATTTATTGGCACCCTGTTTTTTTGTACTAGTCAGAAAGTATAACTTTCTGGCCCTTCTCGCCATTTAAACGCAATTATCATGGTGCAACATGGCGGAACGACACAGAGGTCGTTCCCTACGTTAACGTTATCTTAGGCTAAATTGTAGGGAACGACCCCTGTGTCGTTCCGAAAAGGCGACGCAGGACGTGTCTAGTGTCGAATGCGCCATGGACGGCGGCCGCCTTCGCCGAGGTTTGGAGCCAGACAAGTTTTTTTGCCCAAAGGTCCTATCGGATTGTGACAAACAAACCATTTGTGGGTATTACTACTTGATGCTATTGTTAATCACGTAAACAACTAGGTATAAATTTGGGGATACATATAATTAAAAAAATATTCATGGGAATTTTGTCGAAATAACTGTATACGGTTTAAGGGACTAGGTGCTACTATTAGATGATAAACGGTAATTATGTTTATATACTTTTTTTGGAGGAATTCTAAAAAATATGGCGAATAAAACGTATTTAGGACAAGTTGTTCCCTCCATGCAATATTTTACATAGCAGACTGGACGATAAACTAGATTAGTATCGTTATAGAGCGACTTACGAAGTATTTAGTAATATTTTATCAATAAAAAGATTGGGGTGGCAATGCGTGAGTCAAGATGAGAAGAATCAGGGAGTAGATCTGGGGGAATTTATAGAGTTTTACCTATTAGATTCCCAGGAACAGATTGAAAAGCTTGGGGCTGGGCTCTTACAACTTGAGAAAGAGGGAGGGAATATTGGACTTATTAACGATCTTTTCCGCTCAGCTCACAGTTTAAAGGGAGCCTCCGGAACTATGGGGTTCACGCCAATCGTTGCCTTGACCCATGCTGCCGAAGATTTGTTGGATCATTTGCGTCAGGGGAAAATGGATGTTTCCTTGGAAATGATCGATACATTATTGGCAGTGACAGATCGAGTCAAAGCGATGTTAGCTCAGGTCGAACAGCGGCAGGAGATTGAAATTGAATTCGAAGATTTAGCCTCCTCTATGCGGGGGTTATTAAATGGAGATAAACCAGTTGAAACAGTGAAATCACTAACCTTTCCAGAAGAAAGTGAAGAAGTCTTGAAGTTTGTTCCGATTAACTTTTCTCTAACACCCTCTGAATGTGAAAAAGTAAGCGATGCTCAAAGTTTAGGACGTGGTGTTTATCAGGTCGATGTGAAACTTGGGCCTAATACCCTCATGAAGGCAGTTCGTGCGGTGATGGCAACTCAGCGACTTGAGGGAATGGGCTCTGTGATTAAACTTTTGCCGAGCGTTGAGGATCTGGAAGTTGGAAATGCAGAGGAATTCTTCATGCTTGTACTCTGTGATGAGCCCCGCGAAGAGATTCGGAGAGAACTACTGGAGATTTCGGAGTTGGTGGATGTCGTAGTACACCCTTATCCAGAGGTTATAGAGATAAAGGAAGACGCTGTTGAGGATATGACTGAGGTTCCGAAAGTTGTTTCAGAATCGGAAAATGCGTCCAAGGTTATCCCGACGGTCGTGCCCGAAGAAAAAGTGGTTCAGCCAATCTTAAGTCAGAAAGCTGCCCTTGAACCAAAAGGGATTCGTAAAGCTCCAGGGACACCGGCCACTGAGGCTGCTAATGGAGAAGGTAATACCCAAGTACATACGATCCGTGTCGATACAGTGCGCATGGATAATCTGATTAATCTGGTTGGAGAAATGGTCATCACCCGGACCCGTCTGGTGCAAATTGGATTGGATCTGAAGGCTCAATACAGTACGGACGGTATGGTCAATAATTTAAACGAAGCGAACGTTTACTTGGGTCGTCTAATGAATGACCTCCAAGAGAGTGTTATGCGCTTACGTATGGTGGCGATTGGGACTGTTTTTAATCGTTTTCCACGTTTAGTTCGTGACCTTGCCAAAAAAACAGGCAAAGAAGTCGACCTCGTCTTAAAAGGGGAAGATACCGAACTTGATAAGACTGTGGTTGAAATTATCGGAGATCCTTTAATGCATCTGATTCGAAACTCAGTGGATCATGGTATTGAATCTCCGGAAGAGCGCCGGGCAGCTGGGAAGCCTGAACTTGGGACGATTACGCTCAATGCTTACCATGAAGGCAATCACATTGCTATTCTCATCTCCGATGATGGGGCAGGGTTAGATCTTGATAAAATTCAGCAAATAGCGGTTTCTAAGGGCTTGATTGGAGCGCGCGAAGAACTCTCCGAACGGGATATCGCAAACCTTATCTTCTTGCCAGGCTTTAGTACAGCAGATACTGTGACCGATATTTCCGGCAGGGGTGTTGGGATGGACGTTGTGAAGAAGGCCCTGAATAATCTCGGGGGAATGGTGGATATTACAACTCGCAAAGGGAAGGGAAGCACCTTCACGATCCGCTTACCCTTGACCTTGGCCATCATTCAGGCGTTGCTCGTTGAAGTTGGAAAAGAAATTTATGCGGTTCCACTTTCTTCTGTTTTAGAGACTCTTCTGGTTAATCGAGAGGATATTAAAACTGTGGGTGGACTGCCAATGGTTCAACTGCGAGGTAATACCTTACCCCTCATTTCTTTACAAGAAAAGTTCGATCTTCCTACTCCAGAAACCGAATGCAGTGAGGTCTTTGTCGTTGTAGTAGGCTTTGGAGATAAAGCTTTAGGGCTAATCGTTGATGAATTGCGCGGCCAACAAGAAGTAGTCATTAAATCTTTGGGTGAATTCCTGAATAATCTCCCCGGAATTGCCGGTGCAACCATTCTCGGAGATGGAAAAGTCACCTTGATTCTCGATATCGGATCCTTAATCCAAGACGTCTTGGTAACACGCAAGAGCTAAAGCGAGGTTCGATGTTCGAGGATCGAGGTTCGAATAGAATTAAAAACTGAAGTTTTTAACAACGATTTAAATCTCACTCGATCAATCACATCGCGCTTTGCACCACAATTAAAGAATACTTTAATTATCCTAAAACTTTCAAGTTTTTATTCGAGTTCGAACATCGAACTTCGTATCTCGAATCTCGAACATCGAAGAAGGGGGTTTTATTATGGCAGAAGAACAATTAGTCACCTTTAGCTTAGGCTCTGAAGAATTTGGCGTTGATATTATGCGTGTCCAGGAGATTATCCGTATTCCACCAATTACTAGAGTGCCTAAAGCGGAAAATTATATTGAAGGTGTTATTAACCTGAGAGGTAACGTCATTCCGGTGATCAGCTTGCGAATTCGTTTTGGTATGGATCGTGTGGAAGAAACCGATCTTAGTCGGATTATTGTCCTGCAGGTGCAATCAAAAGTGTTTGGAATTCGGGTGGATGCAGTCACTGAAGTTATGCGCCTTGATAGTGAAGCGATAGAACCCCCACCGCCGATTGCGCTGGGCATGGACTCTCAGTTTATTCGTGGGGTTGGAAAAATAGGGGAACGTCTGCTTATCCTCTTGGATCTTGATCACATTATAGGTGGAGAGCTAAGTCATGACGTCAGCGCCTAGGACACAGATCGGAGTCCTTATAGTCGATGATTCTCCGTTCATGAGGTTAACACTACAGAAAATTCTTAATCAGGATCCTGGCATTAAAGTTTTGGATACTGCAAGAGATGGCCGGGAAGGAATTCTTAAACTTCAATCCCTTCGTCCAGATGTCGTGACGATGGATGTGGAGATGCCGGTCATGGATGGACTTCAGGCGTTGGAAGAAATTATGCGTTGGCAACCGACCCCAGTGATCATCTTGAGTGCTGTGACCACGGAAGGTGCGCAGTCCACGTTGAAGGCACTGGACTTAGGGGCTATTGATGTTGTGGCCAAACCGTCGGGAAGACCGGGAGCGGATTTACAGGTACTTGCCCGGGATCTAGTGGAGAAAGTAAAAGCAGCAGCGTTAGTCGATCCTGCTCGACTCATGCCTAAGGCAATACCCTCATCTCTACAGATGCCTCCTACTACGGTCCCTTCCGCAACGACAGGTACTGCAGTTCAAGCGGGTATCTCAAAGGGAGTGGCTGCTCCTACTTCACCCTCTGGCCCAAGTTTGGGACTAGGTTCGCGACCGAGCAAGGGAGGGGTCTTGCCAAAGCATGTGGTAGAAATCGTGGCCATCGGCACGTCTACTGGTGGGCCCTCGGCATTACAAGCAGTTTTGCCAGCCTTGCCAGGAAATTTCCCTGTACCGGTGTTGGTCGCTCAACATATGCCTCCAGGGTTTACAGGACCCCTCGCTCAAAGGTTAAATGGACTATGTGCTCTCAATGTTCGGGAAGGAGTTCATGGAGAAGTCTTGAAAGCGGGGACTGTGTATGTAGGTCCAGCCGGTAAACAGCTTCAGGTTTTGCGTAGGTCTGGTCTGTTGACGCTTCAAATTGGAGATGAGGCCCCAATACCCACGCTTTATCGCCCTTCCATCGATGTGATGTTCCTTTCCTTAGCAAAAGAAGTTGGTAAAGGGACTCTTGGGGTGGTCATGACTGGGATGGGTAGTGATGGGACTAAGGGGATGAAGGAGCTTAAGAGGTTAGAAGAGGGGTTCGCAATCGCTGAGTCGGAGGAAACCTGCGTGGTTTATGGAATGCCCAGGTCTTTGGTGGAGGCTGGTCTAGCTGACCGAATTGTACCACTTAATGAGATCGGAAAAGCGATAGTGGAATGCGTGATGAGGAGGGGATAACATGGGTCTTTTTGGGGCCATCGAAATCAGTGCTTCCGGGTTAACTGCCCAGCGCTTACGTATGGATCTTACCGCTAACAATATCGCCAATATCAATACGACTCGAACGGGAGAACTGACCCCGGCAGGAAACCAGATCCCCTATAGTCGGCAAGTCGCCGTGTTTGTTCCTCGCCCACCGGAGACACCGTTTTCTAAAGTTCTTGGAGAAACGATGGGTTTAGGAAAGGTTGGGAATGGGTACGGAAATGGGAACGGGGTGCAAGTGGCCAGTGTTTATAATGACGTTACTGAACCCTTTCGTTTAGAATATAACCCTGCCTCTCCTGATGCCGCGACAGTGGTTGAGGAGGGATTGCCTGTAGGATATGTACGTCAACCTAATGTGAATATTGTGACGGAAATGGTGGATATGATGACGGCATCGCGTGCCTATGAAGCCAATGTCACTGCTCTCAATGTTAGTAAATCTATGGCTACCAAAGCACTTGAGATTGGAAAGGGGTGATGATTAAATGATCATTCAAGCGATAGCACCGATTCTACCGATCGGACTGACTCCGATTACCCCTACTAATCTTGACGCTACTTCGAACATACGCCCTGAGGGAGGTCAAAAGGCCGAGGCGGATTTTTCAAAATTTTTGAGTGATGCCCTTGGTCAAGTGGATGCTCTACAGACCAAGGCGGATGTCGCCAGCTTACAACTGGCTACGGGACAGGTGCAAGATTTATCAGAAGCGATGATAGCCTTAGAAAAGGCTAATCTATCACTATCCTTAGCAGTATCCACGCGTGATAAAGTGATTGATGCTTACAATCAGGTCATGCGTATGCAACTTTAATTCGATGCACGATGCACGATGCACGAGGTTCGATGTTTGAAACGTTCGTGAACGAACGGAATTTATTCGAGCTTCGGGTCTCGAGCTTCGAGCATCGAAAAAAAGGTTGTTATATAAAAATACGTTGTGAAGGTTTTCTTTTAAGGGGTTATTAATCTAGTAATTTATGGAAACAGTGAGGCGGGAGGCGCGAAGCGCGAAGTTCGACGTTTAAAACGTTCGATACGAACGTCTCCATTCGAGCCTCGAGCATCGAACTTCGAGTCTCGAGTAGAAAGGAGGAGTCAAGAGTGGATTTTTCTTGGGCCGGAATCACACAATCTTTAAAGACATTTTGGAATAATCTTTCTAGCCCACAGAAAATAATTACGGTGCTTGCTCCTCTTTTGGTCGCTTCTGCGTTAATTGCCTTGATCACTTGGGCTGGCCGCCCACAATATGTGGCGATCTTTACTAAGCTGGGTGATACAGAAGCGGGAGCAATAACGACAAAACTGAAAGATTTGAAAGCAGATTATCAGTTAGCGGATAATGGATCAACCATTATGGTCCCCCAGCAGCATGCTGCTGAGATTCGGCTCCAACTTGCCAATGCAGGTCTTCCTCAACAAAGTAAATTTAGTTTTGATAATCTTAATACACTACGCCTCGGGGAAACGGATTCCGACAAGAAATTACGTTATGTTCTCGGTTTGCAGAATGAACTTGAGAATACACTAAGGACATTGACTGGCGTGCAAGATGCGCGTGTACATATCGTGATGCCTGAGCCGTCGCTTTTTATTGATAATCAAAAAGCTGCTACGGCGGCGGTGACCTTGAAACTCGCTCCTGGAACAAAATTTGGCGACGACCAGGTACGTGCGATTGCTAATCTTTTGGCAGGCTCAATAGAAGGACTGCAAACGGAGAATGTAACGATTGTAGATACCAGTGGAAATGTTTTATCAGATGTTTTAGGCAAGAGTGGCGACCCCAATCGTCTGACGGGTACCCAATATCAACTTAAGCAAATGGTCGAAGAGGATACTCGAAGATCTATTCAGAGTATGCTGGATATGGTATTGGGTAATGGCAAGACCGTTGTTCGAATTAGTGCTGCTTTGGACTTTGACCAAATCAAACGAACGATACAGACTAATGGACCAGGTGCCTTGTTGAGTGAACAGAGTACCAATGAAAGTACGACCAATAGCAGTGGTGCAGCTGCTGGAGGGGTACCGGGATTAACCCCCAATGGGGCACCGACGTATCCTGCGGGGGCTCAAGAAGTCAATTCGTCTTCGACCAAGACAAGCAGCACCAAAAATTTTCAAGTGGACACAACTCAAGAGGAACAGCTAGTAAGCCCAGGAAGTGTTAAACGTCTTTCCGTTTCGGTCATGGCGGACGCTGACACTGTAACCCAGGAACAACTGGATCAAATAAAAACAATTGTTGCTTCTGCGGCCGGGGTTGATGCGACTCGCGGGGATCAGATCCAAGTCGCTGCAATTCCGTTTAATAAAACTGATTTACAGAAAAAAATTGCCGATATGGAGAATTCTGCCAAACGCCAACAGTTGATGACCTATGCCCAAATCGGAGCCGCCGTTTTGTTCGGTCTCGTGGTTCTGGTCATGTTTCTGCGAGCTCGTTCTAAGAAAGCACGCGCAGAAAAAATGTTGGGTCTCACTGGTTCACAGCCAGTAACCCTCGCCACTGCGGAATTGATGATGGCTCAACAGATGGTCGAGGAAGCGGAAGATCTGAAATTGGCTCAGTCGAAAACAAAGTCAGCTGAACAAATTCAAAAACAAAAGACCAAAGAGTCGGTAGAACTTTATACGCGCAATAACCCCGACGAAGTCGCACGACTCATGAAAACTTGGTTATCGGAGGAACGGTAGATGGCGCAAGTTTTAACGGGAATTCAAAAAGCCGCAATTCTGATGATCGCCTTGGGTTCAGAGAATTCCGCTCAGATTGTGAAACACCTTGGAGATGCAGAGATAGAACAGTTGACCCTAGAGATGGCAAATGTCGGTAAAATATCACCAGAACAACGGGATTTTGTGGTGGAAGAATTTCATCAGATGTGTATTGCCAATGACTATATTTCTAAGGGGGGTATTGAGTATGCTCGAGAAGTCTTGGAACGGGCTCTTGGCGAAACTCGAGCGTTTGAGATCATCAGTCGTTTATCGACGTCCTTAAAAATGAGACCCTTTGATCTCGTGCGTCGGACGGACCCCAAACAACTTTTTTCCTTTATTCAAGGAGAACATCCTCAGACGATTGCGCTGATCATGACGCACCTTCCAGTCGACAAAGCAGCTACATTACTTGCCAGCCTAGGGCAAGATCGACAGGCAGATGTGGCGAAGCGCGTAGCGACGATGGGCCGAACTAGTCCAGAAGTGCTCAAGGAAATTGAAAAGGTTCTGGAACGTAAGATTTCTAGCTTAGCTCCCACTGATTATACCGCTTCAGGCGGGATCCAGAGCATTGTCGATGTCCTTAATCGAACCGATCCTGGGACGGTCAAAGTGGTTATGGATGCTTTGGAAATCGATGATCCCGATTTGGCGGAGCAAATTAAGCGGCAGATGTTTGTCTTCGAAGACATCGTTGTGCTTGATGATCGTGGTATTCAGTTAGTCTTACGCGAAGTAGAAACCAAAGATTTGGGACTTGCTCTCAAAGGGTCGAATCCCGAAGTTGCACAAAGGATTCAAGCCAATATGTCCTCACGGGCTGCTCAGATGCTCAAAGATGATATGGAGTTTATGGGCCCAGTGCGGTTAAGAGATGTTGAAGAGGCACAACAGCGAATTGTGAAGGTGATTCGCAAACTTGAGGAAAGCGGTGCAGTCGTCATCTCTAGAGGAGGTAGTGATGAGATTATCTATTAACGGGCGGGTCGTCAAAAGTTATGATGTCGAGGTTTCTACTCCGCGAATGGTGGAAAATCAAGAAGGATTTCAGCAGTTGGGTAATATCTTAAGGGTGGTCAGTGTCAGTGAAGAGGATCAGCCCTCGACAAACCAAGAATACTTGGACTGGAGGGAGACCTCTTATGAAGAAGAAGCTAAGGCAAAAGCGGCCATAATCTTAGCTGAGGCTAAAGCCAGTGCCGAACAAATTATTGTTCAAGCACAAGCGGAGTCGGAGCGTTTACGTCAAGAGGTCCTTAAGAGTGCGCAAGACGAACTTTACCCAGCGGCCAAAGCAGAAGGATATAAGGAAGGTAGGCTAGCGGGAGAAGCAGAAGGAAAGTTGGCAGGAGAAGCAGAGGGAAAGCGCTTGACCGAACAAGCAAACCAACTTTTTCAGTTAGCTCAGCGGGCGGTTCAAGAAGAATATTCTAAAGTTGACGAACTTTTACTTCGCTTAGCGATAAAAATAGCTGAACGCTTAGTGCGGGCAAGCTTAGCGGTTGAACCTCAGCGCTTGCTGGCAATCATCCAGGCTTTAACCTTGTTGCCACAGGAACGCCAAGGCTGGCGGCTCCATGTATCTCCCCATGATGTAGGATGGCTGGAAGGGCATCAAATACCTTGTCCATGGGTGATCGATGAATCCTTAAAGCTCGGAGATTGTTTCTTAGACTGCCAGGAAGGGGTCTTTGATGCTCGGCTAGAGGCACAATTAGACAAATTAGAACACACCTTACGAGAGGAGCTGGAACATGGCGGCGTGGAATCGTTTGACCCAGACGGTAGCACAGACTGAACCAATCTCAGCTCAGGGGAGGGTTTCTAAGATTGTCGGTCTGATGGTTGAAGCTGCTGGTCCGCGCGCGAGTGTGGGAGAATATTGCCATATTATGACTCGAGAAGGACGGGAGCTTCCGGCTGAGGTCGTCGGTTTTCGGGATTCGACCACTCTGCTTATGCCTTTAGGAGAACTCGAAGGGATTGCTCCGGGAGACCGGGTGCTCCCACAGTGCCAAAAGCTTACCGTGGCTGTCGGAACAGGACTGTTAGGGCGAATTCTTGATGGTCTTGGACATCCCATGGATGGACGCCCGCTTCTGACAGAAACAGCGTATCCTTTGCAGAGTAAACCCCCCAATGCTTTCTCACGTCCTCGAATCCTTGATCCTCTTAGTGTCGGAGTAAGGACTATTGATGGGATTCTTACGATTGGTCGTGGGCAACGGATGGGGATTTTTGCAGGATCTGGGGTGGGGAAGAGTACTTTGTTGGGAATGATGGCTAGGAATACAGTGGCAGATGTGAACGTCATTGCCCTGGTGGGGGAACGGGGGCGAGAACTGCGTGATTTTATCGAGAAGGACTTAGGCCCAGAGGGTTTAGCCCGTTCCGTGATCATTGTGGCGACCTCCGACCAGCCTGCACTGGTGCGGTTGAAAGCAGCGTTTACGGCTACTGCCATTGCTGAGTATTTCCGGGACCAAGGGAAGAATGTCCTCTTAATGATGGACTCAGTGACCCGCTTTGCCATGGCCCAACGGGAAGTTGGGCTTACGGTGGGTGAACCACCGGCGACTCGTGGATACCCCCCCTCTGTCTTTGCTCTCTTACCAAAACTTTTGGAACGTTCGGGCATGGCGGAGATCGGAAGTATAACCGGAATTTACACGGTGTTAGTCGATGGTGATGATCATAATGAGCCAATTGCTGATGCTGTGCGCGGGATTCTCGACGGGCATATTGTCTTAACTCGGGAACTGGCTATGCAAAATCAGTATCCGGCCATTGATATACTACAATCGGTCAGTCGAGTGATGAATGATATTATCAGTCCGGAACACATGGACTTATCTGGAAAAATTCGTCGCCATTTAGCAACTTATAAGGATGCCAAAGATTTGATTGATATCGGAGCCTACACTCCAGGAAGTAATCCTAAAATTGATGCTGCTATCGCACATATGGACCGAATTCAGGCGTTTATATGCCAAAGTGTCAGCGAACAAGTTGGCTACACAGAAATGTTACAGCAAATGAAAGCGGTCTTTTCACCAGAGTGAGAATTAGGTGGTAGGGCAAACTTTATTTAAACATTATTATAGTTGAGTCTAGATTAAGGAGAAAAAAACGATGCCAAGATTTCGGTTTCGCTTGGAAGCAAGTCTTCAACTCGCAGAACAGAATTTGGAAATCGCTCAAAGAGAGTTCGCGCACGAAATGCAACTCTGGCAAGCTTGTGTCAGAGCCTGTGCGAGTCAGCAAGATCGTTATAAGGATGCTCAAGAGGGACAACGGGTTGCGGGTAAACACCGGCCAGCTGAGTTAGGGAGTTGGCAGATCTTTGCCTTAGAGCAACGTAAGCGGCTTATCGATCGTCAGAGGGAACTGATGCAGCAAGAAGCTGTCATGGAAAGTGCACGCCAAGTATTACTAGAAGCGCATCGTGACACGGAGAAGTTCCAGCGACTGAAGGAAAAACAAGCTGCGGCCTTTCAGGTTGAAGAATTACAGAAGGAACAAAAGGGTTTGGATGAAACTGGGCAGGTGCTTCACTGGCATCGACAAAATTTGGCCAATCTTGCCACAAAATAAGCTGCTTTTTTAAACACAAATCAACGTTTGCGGAGGAGGAGTTTTATGATTTATGTCACTCGCCTAAATGGTAAAACCTTTGCTTTAAATCCTGATCTTATTGAAATGATGGAAGAAACCCCGGACACGGTTATAACGTTAACGGGTGGAAATAAATACGTGGTGTCAGAGAAGATCGGGATTCTAATAGAGCGAATTGCAGAATTTCGTAGGCGCTGCCATCAGATTTGCAAAGTAGAGGAGTAATTGAACCTTATGAATCGAAAAACTCTTGTGATTATGATCCTTACCCTGTTTTTAGGGGTTGCGCTTGGCGCAGGGGGGACCCTTGGAGCACAAAAATTTCTCTTCAAAACTCCAGAAATAAGTGCCAAGGCGGCAGAAACAACTAAAAAGACAGGACCGCTTATGCCAATCGGCGATTTTACAGTGAATTTGCAAGGTGGAAATTTTCTTAAAACGAGCATTACCGTTCAAGTGACGGATGAGAAGGCCGTCGTTCATCTTAAGGAGGGCGATGCATTCTTAAAAGACAGAGTTAATACGGTCTTAGCGAACAAATCCTTGATGAATGTGCAAACTTCAGATGCCCGTGAAGCGTTGAGAGCAGAGTTAATTAATAAACTCAATGAAGTAGCGGACAACAAGATCACGGATGTATTATTTCTGTCGTTAGTCTACCAGTAACGAGGTTCGATATTCGAAGTTCGTGGTTCGAATTATAACAGTATTTTGTTTATGCTCGGATAATGGAAGCAAGTAGTTCAGGGCTCGAAAATTGGGTATGTGATTTGTAGTTAAGCACAAAATCGAATATGTAGTTCCACAGTCAGCGTTTAGTCGTTCGAACATCGAACATCGAATATCGAGTTGAAGGGGGGGATTTGATGGGAGANNNNGATGGGCAAGTTGACGTTGAGGAGATCCAGGTAACTAAGAGTCAAAAACGAATTCGAGTGTACGATTTTAAACGTCCTAATAAGTTTTCCAAGGATCAAATTCACTCCCTCCAAAATATTCATGAGAATTTTTGCCGAGGACTAACCACTTATTTTTCAGGAAACCTACACTCTGTTGTGGAAAGCAGTGTCCTTTCGATTGAGCAAATCACGTATGATGAATTTATTCGTTCTCTGCCAAACCCTACTGTGTTGGGCCTTTACTCGTTGAATCCACTGGAAGGGACGGTATTGATCGAGGTAAACCCTTCGCTTACCTTTGCTGTAGTGGATCGACTTCTGGGTGGGCAAGGAAAAGGAATGGAGAAGAACCGAGATTTAACAGAAATCGAAAAGACAATTATTGAAAACCGTTTGAATCACATGATCGCTATTTCTGAAGAGGCTTGGGCAGAAGTGTATGAACTAAAACCTCAATTTGTGGCAATGGAAACTAATCCGCAGTTTACGCAAATTGTGGCTCCTAACGAAATGGTCGTTCTTATCACTCTTGAAGTTAGAATCGGCGAAGCGGTAGGAATGATTAATCTATGTATGCCCTATTTGGTTCTTGAACCCATTTTAGATAAATTAAGTACGTTTTTCCTTTTTTCTACCAAAGCAAAGGTTACTTCTCCAGAACAAGTTCAAGCAATTCGGAAAAAGATCGAATGGGCCAAAGTAGATATGATAGCATTTTTAGGCCATTCAGAGATTCTCGTGCGGGATCTCTTAGATCTGACAGAGGGTGATGTTATCCCGCTGAACCAATCCGTTAATGATCCGTTACCGATCTTTGTGGGAGAGTTCATGAAGTTTAAGTCCATTCCGGGGCTGCATGGGGAACATCTAGCCGTTCAGATTTCAGAAATAATTGAGGAAGGAGGGGACCATGATGGCTAATGGAATGCTTTCCCAGGAAGAGATTGACGCCTTATTACGTGGTACCCTGGAACCGGAGTCAGAACCGGAACCAGAGACACCTCCAGTACAAGAATTTCTTGATGACCTACAAAAGGATACCCTGGGAGAAATTGCCAATATCTCGATGGGTACAGCTGCCACAACATTATCTCAGCTTTTAGGCAAAAAAGTGGACATTACCACGCCTAAAGTCGACGTTACGAACTCGGAACAGATTCGTGAGGATTACCCGATCCCTTCCGTGATTTGTGATGTTAAATATAAGGCAGGGATTGAGGGTTCGAACCTCCTGATTCTTTCCCAACAAGATGGCTCAGTAATTGTCGACCTAATGATGGGAGGAGACGGGAAAAATCCGTCCAAAGAACTTTCTGAGCTTCAAATAAGTGGGATTTCTGAGGCGATGAATCAGATGATGGGGTCGGCCGCCACTTCCATGTCCACCATGTTCAATGCCATGGTCGACATAACGCCTCCGAATATGGTGCTCAATGATTTCTCATCTGGGCGTGATATTCTTCAGGACTTCCTTAATCCAAATGAGCCTCTTGTACGGATTTCTTTCCGAATGGTTGTTGAAGAGGTCATTGACAGTATTCTTATTCAGGTAATCCCGCTCAGTGTAGCAATAGGGATGGTCAACAAGCTAATGGAAGCAATGAGTGGAGGTTCTAAACCAACTTCTGCTCCGACTCCGGCTCTAACGCCAACGCCAACTCCAACCCCAGCCCCATCGTCGACATCGTACTCCTATCAAGCTCCGCATTCGACTCCACCACCGGCCTATGAAATGCCACCCTATTCTCAGGTCATAGACACCCCGACTTATGGGATGCCCCAATCTAATACTCAAGGAAGAGCACAGACACTCGTGCAACCGGCTCAGTTTGCACCTCTTCAACCAGGCCAACCGCCGACACAGCCAGATAATCTTAACTTGATTTTAGATGTACCGTTGCAAATTAGCGTAGAATTGGGGCGAGCCAAAAAAACAATCAAGGAAATTTTAGAGATGGGTCCAGGCTCGGTTATTGAATTGGATCGCCTGGCGGGCGAATCGGTGGATATGATTGTTAATGGCAAGTTAATCGCTAAGTGTGAAGTGGTTGTCGTTAACGAAACATTTGGAATCCGAATTACTGACATTGTGCATCCCATGGAACGAATGAATTCGCTGAAATAGAGGAGGAAATCTGAGTGAGCGCTACGATAATGATTGTTGATGATGCCGCGTTTATGCGTATGATGTTGAAGGATATTTTGACGAAAAATGGTTTTACCGTAATTGGTGAAGCAGAAAATGGGGCCTTGGCGGTTGAAAAATATCGAGACTTGCAACCGAACTTGACGATCATGGATATTACAATGCCAGAAATGGATGGACTTCAAGCAGTCAAAGAGATTCGCAAACAGGATTCCAAGGCCCGTATTATTATGTGTAGTGCCATGGGCCAACAATCCATGGTTATTGAAGCGATTCAGTCTGGGGCCAAAGATTTTGTAGTGAAGCCTTTCCAAGCAGAACGTGTGGTTGAGGCTGTCACGAAGGCGTTGAAGTAATATGCCATTCAACGAAGACCTGCCGCTTCCTACAAGTGATGCTGCTCCGGTTGTTGCACAATCTGTTTTCTCATGGTGGGGGCTTATGGGTACGTTGCTGGTATTTCTCGTTATTTTACTGGTCTGTCTTTGGATTATTCGTCGACTTAATCGAGCCAACCTCCGTAGCTTGAATGCTCCCTGGGCAAGACTTATCGATCGACAAGTCTTGAACGGACAGCAAAGCCTATATCTCATAGAAATTGCTGGTCAATTACAAGTCCTTGGCGGATCGGATCATCATTTACAGAAAATCGCGGAGATCCATGACCCCAAGGTTGCTGCCGAAATTCTAGAGGAAATTGCGACTCGTCAGAATGATCGAGTGGAAAGCTTGGCCCAAAGTTTGCCTAAGCTATGGCGGAAGACCCCTGGAAGGAAGAAAGAGTCTTTTGCCACAGAATTTGAGCGTATGCTTGAGGAGGTAGAAAAATAATGTCTTCTTCAAGCTCACTAATTAAGCGCTTAGCGCTGGGGCTGCCTTTTGGAATAGCCCTGGGATTTGGGATGATGACAAATCCCGAAACAGTTCAGGCTGCTGGTATCACGTTGGATCTGGGGAGCACAACGTCCCAACAAACAGGTACCTCTGTGCAACTCTTGCTGTTGATGACCTTGTTGTCATTGGCGCCGGCTATTCTCATGATGATGACCTCCTTTACCCGGATTATTATCGTGCTGTCTTTTGTGCGAAATGCACTCGGAACTCAGCAACTCCCCCCCAACCAGGTGCTTGTGGGATTGGCCTTGTTTCTTACCTTCTTTATCATGATCCCGACTTGGAATCAAATTAATACTAATGCGCTTCAACCCTACATGAACAATCAGATCACCCAAACAGAGGCTCTAAATAATGCTGAGGAACCGCTTCGGATCTTCATGTTTAAACAGACTAGAGAAAAGGATCTAGAGCTTTTTGTAGGTTTATCTAAAATGGAGCGACCCAAAACTTACCGGGACGTGCCGACCTATGTCCTCATTCCAGCCTTTGTAATTAGTGAACTGAAGACAGCTTTTCAAATGGGATTCGCCATATTTATCCCCTTCATTGTCATTGATATGATTGTGGCAAGTACTCTGATGTCGATCGGAATGATGATGCTACCTCCTATGATGGTCTCACTGCCGTTCAAAATACTCTTATTTGTGTTAGTGGATGGGTGGCATCTAGTAGTTGAGTCTTTAGTCACAAGTTTCAAATAGAGAGTACCAGTAGAGGAAAGGGGACAGGATCAGTGACTCAGAATCAAGTACTCTATATGGCTAGAGAAGCTGTGGGAGCAGTGCTTCTTGTAGGAGGACCGGTACTCGGTGTGAGTTTGTTGGTTGGTCTGTTGGTCAGTATATTTCAGTCAATGACCCAGATTCAGGAACAAACCCTGACCTTTATTCCTAAAGTTATAGCGGTTGCGGTCGTCATGCTTGTGTTAGGCCCTTGGATGCTCTCAGTGCTGACAGCCTACACATCCAATTTGTTAACCCAGTTGGCAACCTTCGGAGGCATGTGAAATCGAGGTTCGAGGTTCGAGGTTCGAGGTTCGAGGTTCGAGGTTCGAGGTTCGAGGTTCGATATTCGATATTCGAACCAAAAGCTGAGAACCTAGGTTTCGAACCATGAGTTTTGAGCCGCGGACTCAAACAACGACTACAGACTCGAACCAAGAAACACTAATCTCGGACCTCTGACATCGAAACACAGACTTTAGACTTCGAGCTTCGAGCATCGAACTTCGCACATCGATTTTGGGGGGGTAGAAATTTGGGTTTGTCACAACTGCTCCAATGGAACCTCTCATTATTTTTGCTGATTTTATTCCGCTGGGCAGGCATGATTATGTTAGCCCCAGTCTTTGGTGCCCGGGGCGTTCCAGCCCTGGTAAAGCTGGGTTTTGCAGCTAGCCTTACCGTAATTGTCTATCCACTAATTCATGCGACCAACCCGTCCATTCCCAGTGAATTATTACTGTTGATTGCTGTCGTCATTAAGGAAGTCTTGGTGGGAGTGGTCATCGGCTTCGTGATTTACACGTTCACCGCTGTCCTACAAGGGGCAGGGCAACTGATTGATTTTCAAATGGGTTTTACCATGGGGGCAGCCATTGACCCTGTATATGGAGTTCAAAGCCCTATGATGGGCAATTTTCAGATGGTTTTGGCTACGATGCTTTTATTGGCAACCAATGCTCATCATTATCTTATTGCAGCTATGGTCAAGAGTTATGCCTATATCCCCATTAACCCCACAAACGTACCCAGCGATTATCATTATTATGTTGAGCTTCTCGTGCATGTGTTTTCTTTAGCGATACAATTAGCAATGCCAGTCTTTGGAGCACTTCTAGTGTCAGATGTTGGTGTCGGCCTCTTAGCGAGAACGGTGCCACAGCTCAACATTTTTGCTATTATCTTCCCGGTCAAGATTGCTTTCGGATTTATCATTCTATTCCTCTCAATTCCGTTTTGGGGAGAAGCCGTTGCCCAACTCTTTAAGACCAATATGTCTTGGATCTTAGAGCTTTATCAGGGGTGGAAGCAGTGAGTGAAAAAAAACATCCCGCTACGCCCAGGCGCAAAGAGGATGCGCGTAAAAAAGGTCAAGTATTTAAAAGTCAAGAGGTCATATCAGCGCTCATGCTCTTAGGACTCGTGGCAGTGCTGAAATTTTGGATTCCAAGCATGATGATTCGATTAGGGCACCTTTTTCCTTATGTCTTAGGCCTCTCGTCGGAATGGACTGAAGGGTCGGTAGCTACCCTTATGTTAAACATTCTTTGGCAGGGAATACAAATATTGGCACCTATTTTTGCGGCAGGGTATCTAATTGCCTTAATTTCTAATTATATACAAGTGGGAGTTCTTTTTACTTGGGAGTCGATGAAACCTCAGTTATCCCGCCTAAGTATGATCAGTGGTGCAAAACGGATGTTTGGAGTTAAGGCTTACGTTGAACTGACAAAAACGTTAATGAAAGTCACTTTAATTGGTTATTTCCTCTACGCTAGTATCCGAGATCGAATGTATATTTACCCCGCTCTGCAGCAACTGAGTGTGGAACAGGGAGCTATTTTTCTAGGACAGGCTTTGATGGAACTTGCTTGGAATATTTCCATATCCTTCTTAGGCATAGCCGTTTTCGATTATTTCTATCAGCGCTGGGAATATGAAAAAAACTTAAAGATGTCTCACGAGGACTTAAAACAAGAGTATAAACAAACAGAAGGTAATCCTGAACTCAAAAGTGAGATTAAGAAACGACAGCGGGCCATGGCCATGAGCCGTATGATGCAGGATTTAAAAACAGCCGATGTTGTCGTCACTAATCCAACTCACCTAGCAGTCGCCCTGCGCTATGATATTAAAGCAAATAAAGCTCCCTATGTTATCGCCAAAGGGCAAGATCATATCGCCCTGAAAATAAGGGAACTCGCGAAAGAATATGACCTTGTGATCATGGAAAACAAGCCGCTGGCCCGTGCCCTCTACGCTCAGGTAGACATTGGGCAAGGAATCCCTGCGGATCTGTATAAGGCAGTCGCCGAAGTTTTAGCCTTTGTGTATCGTTTAAAGAAAAGGAAATCCATGCGGGCATAAACGCAAGTTGAATTTCGAATGAAAGGAGACCAATCATGGCTTTATCTACGAAGCAGCGATTCCTAGCTAATACAGACATTATTGCGGCCATTGGAATGGTGGGCATAGTGGTCATGATGGTTGTTCCTTTGCCTTCGGGAATGTTAGATATCCTCATTACTTTAAACATTACTGCTTCGATATTAACCATGATGTTAGCGGTTTTTGCTAAAGACCCGTTAGAATTCTCGGCTCTTCCCTCGCTCCTTTTGGCCTTAACCTTGTTCCGGTTGTCTCTGAATATCTCGGCAACTCGTCTCATTCTTCTTGACGGCCATGCAGGCGAAATTATCCAACAATTTGGTGAATTCGTCATCCGTGGAAATGCTGTAGTCGGCTTTATTATATTTATTATTTTGGTACTGGTTCAATTCATTGTAATCACAAAAGGAGCAGAGCGAGTTTCGGAAGTCGCTGCGCGTTTTACGTTGGATGCTATGCCAGGGAAGCAGATGTCAATTGACGCTGACCTCAATGCAGGGATGATAAACGAACTACAGGCTCGCGATCGGCGTAAAGCGATTCAACAAGAAGCGGATTTCTATGGTGCAATGGATGGTTCAACCAAGTTTGTTAAAGGGGATGCCATTGCTGCAATTATCATTCTATTTATTAATATTATTGGTGGTTTTATCACTGGAGTTGTGATGCAGGATATGCCTTTGCTGGAAGCCCTGCATAAGTATACGTTGTTGACGATTGGAGATGGGCTTGTCTCTCAGATCCCAGCCCTCCTGATCTCTACCGCCACTGGTCTAGTGGTCACTCGGGCAGCTTCGGAAAACAACTTAGGTGAAGATTTGGTCAAACAGTTGTTTAGACAGCCGAAGGCTTTATTCATTACAGCTGGGGTATTGAGCATGTTAGCATTCCTTGGTTTGCCGAAATTTCCACTGTTTACTGTGTCTGCTGCTTTAATTGCCATGGGAGTAATGCTCCAACGAAATTCTAAGGTCTCAGTAGTGGAGGAAACGGCGGCCGCCAGGGAGTCGGAAATTGAAGAGAGTAAGAAACCGGAAAATGTCTTAAACTTATTAAATATCGATCACATGGAACTAGAATTGGGTTACGCGCTGATCGCTTTAGTGGATGTTCAGCAAGGGGGAGATTTACTGGATCGAATTGTTCTGATTCGTCGTCAAATTGCCAGCGAATTAGGATTTATTGTTCCGGTGATTCGGGTTCGAGATAATATGAATTTACAGCCTAACCAATACGTCATTAAAATTCGAGGAGCAGAATTAGCAACCGGTGAACTTTTGGCGGACCACTTTATGTCCATGAGCAATGGATTTGAGGATAACTCCATACCGGGGATCCCGACCAAAGAACCGGCCTTCGGACTTGATGCCATATGGATTAATGCGATCTATAGGGAACAAGCAGAGCTTAACGGGTGGATGGTGGTGGATGCTCCTACGGTCTTGGCGACCCATATCACGGAAGTGATTAAGTCGCAAGCGTGGGAAATTCTGAGCCGCCAAGATGTTAAAACCCTTATAGATCATGCTAAGGAATTGGCGCCTACAGTTGTAGATGAATTGATTCCAGAATTATTAAGCCTAGGTCAAGTGCAGAAGGTTCTAGCGAACTTGCTTCGCGAGCGGGTCTCAATTCGAGACATGGTCACTATATTGGAAACTCTGGCAGATCAGGCTCATGGTACCAAAGATTTAGATCGTTTGACTGAACACGTGCGGCAGGGTTTAGCTCGACAGATTTTACAGCCTTTGCTGGGAAAAGATAAAAACTTACCAGTAATGACGTTAGATCCCCAGATTGAACAGCAAATTCTGGACAGTATTCAACCATCCGATTATGGTACTTATTTAGCGCTTGATCCCAAGATCTTACAAATCTTAATGCAAAATCTCACCCGAGAAGTTGAAAAGGTCATTCTTAAAGGGTTTACGCCAGTGATTGTTTGTGCTCCACTTGTGAGGATTAACCTAAAACGGGTGACAGAGCGTCAACTTCCACAACTCATGGTGCTTTCGTATAATGAATTAGTCCAAGGGGTACAAGTGCAAGCTGTAGGAATGGTGGGGATGGATCGTGCGAGTTAGGCGATTTGTAGGGGATAATGTAGCAGAGACCATGGGCAAAGTAAAAAGGGAACTGGGATCCGAGGCAGTCATTTTGCAAACGCGTGAGATTCGCGAAGGAGGATTCCTGGGCTTATTTGGTAAGCTTAAGGTTGAAATTACTGCTGCTATTGAAGAAACACCCGTTAAAGAGCAGATATCAGTTCCTAAGGAAGGAAGTCTTCGGGAAGACGTAAAACGACCTCAAGATAGGCAAGTGTCAGTCGTTAAAGACTCGTCTGAAGCCCTGCAAGAAGAAATGAAAGCTATGCGACTATTGCTTGAGAAAATGAATAAGCAAATGGAGGGTGACGGTGAGGAAAAAAGTGATTGGCCACCTGTACTGCAAAGATGGGCGGATCATTTATTAGACAGAGGGATAAGCGAAAACCTAGTTAGGCGCATCCTTAGTCATGTGCAGCAAACGTTGTCGCCCCATGAATGGGTGGACAACTCTCTAGTATATGCTCGGATCGAAGCTAATGTCCGACAAATATGTGGGCAAATTGGTCTTATCCAGCCAGGTATTGACAAGCCAAGGATTGTTGCCTTAATTGGACCAACGGGTGTCGGAAAAACGACGACTATCGGTAAACTTGCGGCTGGATTTAGTATTGTCGATAAACGAAAAGTGGCTATGATTACGGTAGATACCTATAGGGTCGCTGCTGTTGAACAGCTCAAAACCTTTGGTGAAATCATCGGTGTGCCCGTTGAAGTCGCAATGACCCCGTCTGGGCTGAGCGATGCTTTGCAGCTTCATGCAGATAAAGAACTCATTTTTATTGATACGGCTGGTCGAAGTCCTCATCATGATTTGCATATGTCAGAACTACGTGCTTTTTTGGATAAGGCAAAACCAGATTTCACGATGCTGGTGATGAGTGCAAGCACGCAATTTGCGGATCAAGCACGAATCTATCAACGATTTGAAGACCTAACGACCCATCTCATTTTTACTAAGTTAGACGAGACGGATAGTGCAGGCTCGATTCTCAATCTCTTAGGTCAGACCACACTCCCTACTGCCTATCTCACAAACGGGCAGAATGTACCAGATGATATTGAGGCAGCGACACCATACCGCTTGGCGCGCTACATCATTGGGGAGGAGATTCCTCATGCATGATCAAGCGAGTGTATTGCGAGATTTGGCCTCTCGCGAAAACCACAAACAGGCTAAAATGAGAGTGATTGCCGTGACTAGCGGTAAGGGGGGCGTGGGCAAAACCAGTTTTACGATTAACCTTGCGCTTGCTCTGACTGAATATGGACAACGAGTTATTATATTAGATGGAGATTTGGGGCTCGCCAATGTAGATATTGCCTTTGGACTTACAGCACGGTATACGATTGAACATTTATTGTCAGGGGAAAAAACCATTGAACAAATTCTTCTGACTGGTCCTCGGGGCATAGGGATAATACCAGGGGGGTCTGGGGTCCAGGGTCTTGCCAATCTAGAACGGGATAAGCTGAAGAACGTCATCGCAAATCTGGGGAGATTAGAAAAGATGGCAGACGTATTGATTATTGATACGGGTGCCGGCCTTGGGCATACGGTGATTAACTTTTTGCAGGCTGCAGATGATATTATCATGGTGACAACACCGGAACCAACAGCACTAACTGATGCCTATGGATTACTTAAATCCTTGAGGATAGAAGCGGGTGAAGTACCCATTCATATGGTAATCAACCGAGTCAGGTCTGAAGAGGATGCTCAGGCGACGTTTAAACGGCTGGAAACGGCAGTGCAGAGATTCTTAAAAGGGTCGCTTAGTTTCTTAGGTTGGGTTTACGATGATACGCTCGTTGGACGCTCAGTGATGCTGCAGGAGCCTTTAGGAATCAGTTTTCCAGACAGTTCCGCGTATCGTTGCATCCAATGGATCGCGGGTAAGGTGGTAGGGATAAATCTTACTCAACAGCGCCAAGTTGGCGGTGTGCGAGGGTTTCTAAGTAAGTTGCTCCGCTCGTTTTAAATATTCGAACCTCGAACATCGATAAAGGGGGTGATAATTTGTCGTATAAGAACAAACTTCAGCTCGGACTGACCGTTGAACTTGTTGTATTAGAAGGAGAATATGAAGGAACCTATCGGACGCGTATTGAAGAAGTGGGAGAAAGAATCTTAGCTGTCGGTGCCCCTTATGAAAACGGCGAGGTGGTCCCACTGCGCGAGGAGACGAAGATAAAACTAAAATTTTGGGACGAATCAGCGGCTTACTCATTTAAAGGGAAAATCATGCAAAGAGTCGCAGTACCAGTTCCCATTTTTATTCTGGAATTACCAGATTCTATCGATAAAGTGCAACGCCGTAACTTTGTTCGAGTGCCCGCTGTTTTTCCGATAACGTTTCGTATGGTGACACGAGAAGGTCTGAGTGACGTTCATAAAGCGATGATGCTGAACTTAAGTGGTGGAGGAATGCGCTTTTCGACGAAAGAACGTGTGGAAAATAAGTCAATCCTCTACGCGCATTTAACCCTGCCAAACGGAGAAGTGCAGACCCCAGTTCGAGTTTGTAGGGCTGAATGGATGGAGAATACAAAACGGTACCGTATTTCGGTCGAATTTCACGACCTCTCGGAACGAGAGCGCGATAAGATCATACGCTGTGTTTTTGATATTCAAAGGGCAATGCGTAAGAAAGGATTGGTATAAATGGAGATTACACAATTCCAACAAGATGCATTGCGAGAGATTGGAAATATTGGCTCAGGGCATGCAGCAACAGCTTTGTCTACGCTTTTACAGCGCCGAATCGATATGTCTGTACCGAAAGTTTGGGCAGTAGCGTTTGAACAGGTTTCGGCTATTGTTGGACAGCTTGATACACCTCAGGCGGTTATCTATGTAAAAGTAGAGGGGGAGGCTCCAGGAAAAGCTGTTTTTTTCTTTCCAGTTGAAAGCGCGGAAATAGTGGTTCAGGCCCTGTTTGGGCTGACTGAGCCAGTGGACATATATTTTGATGAAATGGCGCAATCAGCTTTGAAAGAAGTTGGGAATATCTTGGTGAGTTCCTTTCTGATTGCCTTAACTCAATTTTCAGGGATTCCCCTTCAACCTTCTGTACCGGCTTTAGCAGTCGACATGATTGGCGCGAGCTTGGATGCGATTTTTCTTGAGGAGGGTGTACTTGAGGACACGGTGTTATTTATCGATACACAACTCACGGGAATACCGAAAATTGAAGGGCAATTCATCTTTTTGCCGGATGACGGTTCATTGAATAAATTGTTAGGGGCCATGGGAGTATGAATGGAGTTATCACAGTAGGAATGGCTGATCTTAAAACGGCAACTGCACCAGAAAGATTGCTTACAGCAGGCTTAGGTTCTTGCATTGGGATATGCATACATGACCCGATTTTCAAAGTGGGTGGTTTAGCTCATATTATGCTTCCAACGGCAAATGGAAGCTTGGGAGGGAACCCAGCGAAGTATGCGGATACTGCGTTGGAATTATTACTTCGAGAAATTCTAGGTATGGGTGCCAATAAAACCCGCTTAAGGGCCAAAATAGCAGGTGGCGCACAGATGTTTTCGTTTCCCGGAAAACCTCAGGTTCTAAAAATCGGGGATCGCAATGCTGAAGCGGTAGAACAGGAACTAAAAAAGAATGGAATTCCGCTTTTGGTTGCTGATGTCGGGGGAAGTTTTGGACGTACAATTCATTTTGATGTTGGAACAGGAGAATTGCACATTAGAACGATTAATCATGGTGAAAAGGTGATTTAATGACCGACCAACTTAGGGAACTGTATCGACTTTGGACAATGCGCCTTTCCGTCGTGACTACCCTAATTGTTGTCTTGCTTAGCTGGGGCAACGAAGTGAAAACTCTTCAATTGATTGTTCGGGCTGGGGTTGCCTTTGGAGTTATGTATTTCTTATTAGTCGGAACATTAAGCTTGTTTAATAAAACTGCAACACAGATGCCCCAGGATGAGCCAGTAGATTCGAAGGCGGGACCTGGGGGGGTTATTGATTTCGCAGTGGGTGATGATGAACCTCAGAATCTACAGGTCCAACAATCACGATTTCCAGGACAAGTTGACCAAAATTTAAGCTCGGGATTACCCGACACTGAGCAGCAAGCAGAAATTGTGCGGCGAATGGGCTGGGACTAATCGAGGTTCGAGGATCGATATTCGAGGTTCGAACCAGGCATAGGATTTTCGGTTAAGAAATTATCTGCATCTGAGTTTGCTTGAACTAATCATAGGGCTAAATGGGATGTGAAAATATTCAATGTGCGCTTTTCGAACCTCGAACCTCGAACATCGATTAAGGGGGTGAGTAATACTTGATACCAAACGCTTATGAATCCGCTGCGCGCGGACCGTGGAAACAAGAACAGATTGAACAATATTTACCATTGGTCAAGCGCATTGCAGGTCGGTTATCTATGTCTCTTCCACCTCATGTCGACGAGAATGATATGATTGGTTATGGTGTCTTTGGCTTACTTGATGCTCTGGAACGGTTTGAGGCTGCACGAGGGTTTAAATTTGAAACCTATGCTTCGATTCGTATTCGTGGTGCTATGATTGATGGACTACGAACTATGGATTGGGTTCCTCATTCTGCGAGACAGAAAGTGAAGCGAGTTCAGGACGGATTTGCTGAGTTGGAATATCGCCTTGGGCGGATGGCTACGGTGGAAGAAGTCGCGGATTTGCTCAAAGTAGATGTTACGGAAATTGAAAGTATTTTAGCTCAGGCTCAGATTTTAACACTGACTTCATTCGATGAAACGCTGGTAGATAGTGAGGGAGATAGTAGTGGTACGCCCCTAAATTTACTCGTCGATCAGGAAGCACAGGAAGCGTATCAAGAAGTTGAGAAAGAGGAACAAAAGCAGATTCTAGCTGTAGCAGTAGAAAAATTACCGGATAAAGAAAAATTGGTGGTAGCGCTATATTATCAGGAAGAACTGACTCTGAAAGAAATTGCGGCAATTCTAAAGCTGTCGGAATCAAGGATTTCCCAACTTCATTCCCAAGCCATTTTACGGCTTAGAGGAAGGCTTAGCCGACAGAAAAAGAACTTATTTTGAAAATAATTGTCCTATGGCTAATGTTTTACTGGGACTTTGTCGATAAAGTAAATAGAAGTCTAAGTAGGAGGTGACGGTGGATGTCTAGTGTCAATGTCCTTTCGGATTCCCTAAAGATTGGAGGAAAATTAGATAAAACTTCAAGCTTAACGGGAAAAAATGCGGCAGACAGCTTAGAAAAAGCAACTACGGACTTTGCAGCTATGCTCGGTGGTTTAACGACTATCAGCGCAGATCCGATCGGACAAAACCCTAAGATTGCTCAAGATTTGGAAGATGGACAGAACCCGGATAGTTTTGGACAGAATCTGGGGTACGTTCATTTTGCACTTGCATTTCTGGCGCAGCCAATCGTTTTGAGTGATCTTCCGGCAGGCAAGGAAGCCAATTCCGGAAACGGTGTGAATCAGGGAACTGGAGAGGGATTATCAGCGGCTGATAACCAGAGTTTAGGCGCGTTGAATAAGCTTTCCCTGGACATAAATGAGGTATTTTCGACGCAAGATATGACGACACAAATACCTCAAAAGAATAACCCCGGGATTACGGAATTGGATAAATATAGACAGGTGATCGCAGATCTTTTAGTAGCACTCTCAGGACAAATTACAGACTCATCACCCGAAGGTGCTTCATTGGTTTTGGGACGTGGAATCAGTGAACGTCAGGAAATAATGAAGCTCATGCAGGGGTGGCTGACGGTAACAGATGACCTTGTTAATAATGTTCAGGCAGCAAGTGGTCAAATTATGAGTGAACAGAGTAGCAATGGACAAGCAGTAGGTAACTTAGCGGGGGATAAACCACTTCTTGGGGTGAATCTTGAGGCTGTAGAGGATGAAGCACAGTCCAAGATTATAAACACTATAAGCTCAGGCAAAGGGGTTGAAGATCTCCGGCAGGCTATCTTAAGGACAGTCCAAGACTGGATGAAGGGCACGGATGAGGCTGCATTCTCTACACAGATTACGGACTCATCGATAGTAGGAGCTACCCTAGATTTAGATCGTGGAACCAAAATGGTAAACCCTATAGCTTCTGGTAGAGGGGTCGAGGATCTCCGGCAGCTTATTGCCACGACCGTGCAAGACTGGCTAAAGAGAATGGATGGGGTCGCTAAGAACGAACCTAATTCTAGTGTACAAACTATTATTAAACCATTGCTGGATTTTTTATCTACGGAACAAGGCAATGGTGGTAAAGAACTAAACACGAAGGCTGCTTCGTTGCTTGTAGTACTAAATCAGATTTTAAGTCAAGTTCAAGAAAAAAGCGTTCCTCCGGGAGTCATCAAGGAAATGCTCGCAGCTAAAGGTGGAGGGATTGAAACACTCTTTTCCCAGCAAAAGAGTAGCAGTCTTGTGGCGGAAACAGCTGTAACTGCTGTAACGACTGAAACAGCAGGCAAAAGTTCACTTTTTAAATTTAATTCTAAGCAGAAATTAGCTCAAATGGATCTCCAACAAAGTAATCCATTATTAAAAAATGTTCAAGGGGATACAGGCGAGGAGATCGCTAAAGGTGTTATAGCAGAATCCGCTGAGCTCTCAGGGGTGAAGACTTCTCAAAATCAGAGCCAAAGCTTGGGAATCGGAGCCGTCGGAAATACCGTTATGGGCAACGTTACTGACGGGAAAACAGTCGCAATTCCAGTCTGGGAACAAATCTCTAATGTATTACGAGAGCAACTTACCAACCGACACACAGAGTTGAAGGAACTGGATATTAAATTGCATCCAGCTGACTTGGGACGAATTCAGATTGGCCTGCGTTGGGAAAATGGGCAGGTTCATCTTCAGGTCTATGCCTCTGAAGCAGCCACTGGTCAGGTCCTTCAAAATCAACTCTCAGAGCTGCGTCATACGCTTACGAGTCAGGGTGTGAACTGTGGTACGTTGCAAATGGGACAACATGGTGGAGATCAACAGCAGAATCGTCAAGGGAATGAATCACAAAGGACGTTAGATTTGAACACGAACCTAAGTGAGGATGAGGAAGCAATCCCTGGCATCAACCCCTTCTCCCCTGGCCCGGATGGAAATAATCGGCTTAATGTCACCGCTTAGGAGGAACTATTAAGGATGAGTAATACAATCAATGCCACGAACAACACAACAAATGGAAATCAGTCTGTTTCAGCGGCTATCAATAAGTCGATAATGGGTAAGGATGATTTTTTAAAATTACTTACGGTTGAATTAAGAAATCAGGACCCCTTGCAACCGCTAGATAATAAAGATTTCATCGCCCAAATGGCCCAATTCAGTTCTTTGGAGCAGATGAACAATGTTTCTAAGTCCATGGAAGATTTGAGCAAAAGCATGTTCAACTTCGCGCAACAGTCTTCACTCACCCAAGGGGCTGCTATGATTGGTAAATGGGTCGGAGGCATTAATGTAGATGGAGGGACCCCTATGGAAGGGATCGTTGAAGCTGTGAAGTGGCTCGATGGCGAACCTATGGTGCAGATTCGCAAAAGTGATGGAACCTTTGCTGATTTGGACATGAATTTGGTGACTTTGATTAGGGAGCAAACTCCAGTGAGTACCGATACCACTAATCAAGCTGATACAACCGATACTACTAATACTACAGATACTACAGATACTACAGATATTACCGAACAAACAACCGATACACCAACAACTCCTTAATGTTGCCGTTGGATAATGATAAAAAACCACTTGGAAAGCTAGAAATCAGATTCTACAAAGAAAGAGGAGGATATGCGCCATGATGCGTTCACTATATTCGGCCATTTCAGGCCTGAAGAACCACCAAGTAAAAATGGATGTTATTGGAGACAACGTTGCTAATGTCAACACCTTAGGTTTTAAGCGGAGCAGAGCTAGTTTCTCCACCATGCTTAGTCAAACGATGAAGGGTGCTTCTTCGCCTTCAGCAACTCAAGGGGGGACGAATGCCATTCAAGTGGGCTTAGGTGCGGTATTGGGTTCAGTCGACAAAATCATGACTCAAGGGAGTTCTCAATCGACGGGCAAGGACACAGACCTTATGTTACAAGGCCCAGGATTCTTCGTCATGGATAATGGTGGACAAATCGTCTATACTCGGGCAGGTGGCTTTGGCTTTGATAGAGATGGACATTTAGAAGATCCTGCGTCTGGGGCTCGGGTAATGGGTTATTCTTGGGGAGCGGATGATTCAAAAGAGGTAAACTGGACGGGACCAGGGTATGGAGCCATTAAGTTTTCGCTGGGCGATTCTTTGCCTCAGGATAAGAACATGCCTATTAAGCCTGAAAAAGTTCAGTTAAATGCGACAGATGCTGATTGGGATCCTGATATTGACTACACTTATACTGATGCGAATACCGCAACAACTATGCAAGGGGATAAATTAATTGGGGCAGGAGTCTTAACGATTGATGGCATGACACGCGTGGAAAGTAATCCGAAAGCGGGTCAATATACCTTTAATCCTAAAGATGGTCTAATCACGTTTTCCGAAGGGTATCAACGTCCGGAGGATGGGGCATCGGGAACCGTTTTGAATATTAGTTATGTTGCTGCCGCAAAACCAGTAGCGGTGGATCCTAGCAACCCAAATAAGGTTACGGTAGACCATATGCCTTCTGTGGGAGCAAAAATCTACGTTTCGAATGGAACAGATACGAATGTTTATGTAATGGCGCCCAGTTTAGCAGAAGTTGATGACGCCGCTAATTATTATTGGGCAGAAAATACCAATGGTAAATATTCAATTACCTTTTCGAAAAAAGCAGATGCTCCAGCGGCCCCTACCCCACCAGATGCTGACGATACTTTAGGTTATGACTTTCTAAATCTACCTCGAACCCTAACCAGCTTTAGTATTGATCAGACGGGGATTATCACCGGGGTTTATAGCGATGGGAATACCTCCGTGACTCACAAAATTGCGCAAATTGCTATCGCTAAATTTTCAAATGATGCAGGCTTAAATAAACTGGGCGGGAACTTCTATTCTACGACCAATAACTCGGGGGATCCCGACATCGGCTCTGCAGCTGAAGATGGACGTGCTTCAATTGTTCCAGGGGCGGTTGAGATGTCTAATGTGGATTTATCTCAAGAGTTTACCGACATGATCGTTACTCAACGGGGTTTCCAGGCTAATTCTCGAGTTATTACTGTTTCCGACTCGCTACTCCAAGAGCTTATTGATCTCAAGCGTTAATAAGATAATCAGTAACTTATGCTTATGCGAATAAAGTCCTAAAAGTCGTGGAGGGAAGACGATGCGCCTAACTTCAGAATTTCAGCTTCGTGCTCAGCAAGAAAGAGTGGATATTTTAGCTAATAATATTGCTAATATCAGTACAGCTGGCTTTAAGGCCAGTGTGGTTAATCTTGCTGAGGCCTATGATGCTCAAGAAAAATCGGCTAATTTATCCTTATACGGAGGAGTTCCTGATGGTGCAGCCTTAGGAGTCGGGACCGGAGCCTTATATCATGGTAAAAGAATCGATATGTCGCAAGGAATTATAACAAGTTCCAATAATCCTTGGGATATTGCCATCGATGGGCAGGGCTTTTTTCAAGTAAAGCCCCCAAATGGCGATATAGCTTATACTAGGGCAGGCATGTTTCAATTAGATAGTGATGGAATGCTTGTCAATCAACAGGGGTATGCTCTACAACCGGAAGTGATAATCCCGCCGGATTCCGGCGAGGTTCAAGTCAAGCCAAATGGAAATATTCTTGCGATGATCGATGGCAAACAAGAAGTAATTGCCCAAATTACCTTAGCCAATTTCATAAATACAGATGGACTTCAGCAAATAAGCAATAATCTCTTTCTTGAGACACCGGAGTCTGGCGTGGCTCAGACAGGTGCACCTGGTTCGAATGATTTCGGAGAAGTTAAGTCCGGCGCCATTGAACAGTCGAATGTGGATTTAGCTACCGCTATGACGAATTTGGTTCAAGCTCAAAAGGCGTACCAAATGGATGCAAAGATGATTCAACAAGAAGACGATATGTTCGCAAAAGCGAATGCATTGAGGAGGTAATCGGATGTCAGGATGGTTGGACAATCCTATCTTGACGGTTCTGGAAAAGGGCCTGAATGCTTCAAGTTTAAGACAAAAAGTTCTGGCAGATAATGTCGCTAATGTAGATACACCGGGATTTAAACGTTCGGATGTTGATTTTCAGCAGGCACTTAATGCTGCCTTAGGTACAAGGGGGTCTACCCTTTCACTCAAAACATCAGTTCCTAGACATATTGGGATCGGGACAGCCGAGAATCAATCATTAGTCCAGACGGACCATAGTACAAGCCTTCGTAATGATTCAAATAATGTCGATATTGATCGTGAGATGACTAATGTGGCAGAAAACGGGCTGTATTACAATGCACTAACACGGACTATTTCGTCGCAGCTAGGAATGCTCCGTATGGTTATCAAGTGATAAAGGTGAAGCAAGTCGGAGGTAAAAAATGATTAGAGGATTATATAGTTCTGCGACAGGAATGCTAGCCACCCAGAAAATTTCTGGGACGATCGCTGAGAACTTGGACAATATTCGAAATCCTGGCTATAGGGAAGAACAAAACCTGGTGACCTCATTCCCCTCGTTGCTTATACAGCGAATGTCAAGCGGCAATGAGGTGGAAAATGGGCAGATTGGTGCTATGGGGACCGGTGTCCTAGCTGACCGTGTAGCCTTTAAGAATGGTTCGGGATTGGTGGTTGAAACGAAGCAGCCCACCGATGTGGCCTTAGTTTCTGAGGGATATTTTGTTGTTCAAACAACGGCAGGGGAACGTTTTACTCGAAACGGCCATTTTGAGTTAGATGAGGCTAATCGCCTTCGTACGACGGCAGGAAATCTTGTGCTAGGGGAAAATGGCCAGATCGGCCCACTGGGACCTGATTTTTCAATAGAATATGATGGAACAATCAGGGACAATGGAGAGATTGTTGATCGCTTGAGAATTGTCGATATTCAGGGAACCGAATTGCAACGTGAAGGGAAAACCACACTTTACAATACGACTCAAGTCCCAGTTCCGGTGGCACGGGACGCTATCCAAATGCGTCAAGGCGCAATAGAAGAGTCAAACGTCAATGTCAACGATCAGATGGTTAAGATAGTTGTGGCAATGCGCGCTTATGAGGCAAGCCAAAGAGTACTACAAATCCAAGACCAAGCTTTAGATAAAGCGGTTAATGAAGTCGGTAGAGTATAAGTAAAGTATAACTAGCAAAGCATTAAGCAGGCTAAATATGTGAGGAAAGAGTTGAATGTTTTTGGTGGGACAGGTTGTCGTCTTTGCCTTAGGAAATGAAGAGTATGGAATGCCGATAGATGTTGTAAGGGAGATTACCCGACTTGGAGAAATACGCTCGATTCCCCAGGCACCCCCTTATGTACAAGGATTAATTAATTTACGCGGCAAGGCAATTCCTCTCATCGATTTACATGTTCGTTTCGGAATTTCGGCTGTCGGTCACAAGAACTCTGAAGATGCTTCCTCTGAAATTAATTCCTTCGCCTTAATTACGGAAGTTAATCAAAAATTAGTAGGTTTTGCAGTCGACAGAGTCTTAGAAGTACGGACGCTGGAGGATGTGGTACCCCCTCCAACCTTAATTACTGCTCCGTTTATTGGTGGACTGGTAAACTTGCCAGATAGGATTATTATGCTTTTAGTTCCTGACCGCGTTCTGGACAATACCGAATTGCTTGGTCTAAGTCAACTAGCCGCTCAGTAGGGCATTGATTGCTACTAGATCATAAAGTATGAACTGAGGTTTAATTTCTAACCGTTGTTGAACAGCGAAAGGAGGCAATGGTATGAATACGAATGCCGCACAGATGCTTCTTTTATTTCAATTGCAACAGATGAATGCTTCCTGGCAGAATGGACAAGGGGATAAAGCCGGTTTAGCAGGAGTTGAAAATAATAATTCAAATATGCTGCTTTTTGCGACGTTACTCAAAGCGGCACTTGGGGGAGGAATGGCTTCTTCTCAAGGGTTAATGAGTCAATCAAATAACTTGTTAGGAACAACAGAGGTTAGTGGAAATCAAGGAATCCCTGCTCTTAAGGCAAAGGCCGAAAACAGGGGTTCTCTTGATCATTTGATTTATTCCATGGCTCAAAAATACGGGGTCAATCCTGATTTGATTCAGCAGGTTGTCAAGGCAGAATCGGGGTTCAATGCCAAGGCGACGTCTCCAGTGGGGGCCATGGGCTTGATGCAATTAATGCCTGGAACAGCGGCTTCATATGGAGTGAAGAATGCTTATGATGCAACCCAGAACTTAGATGGGGGAACCCATTTCTTGAAGGATTTGCTCGATCGATTTAAGGGAAATATTCCGCTGTCTTTGGCAGCTTATAATGCTGGACCTGGGGCTGTCGAAAAGTATAATGGAATTCCACCTTACAAAGAGACTCAGGCTTATGTTCAGAAGATTATAGCTGGGTTGAATCAAAAGAATTGGGAAGCGTAGAATTAACTGCAAGGAAGGATGGTATCGTGGTGAAGAAAACCTGGTGGATTGCTTGGCTTTTAGCAACCACTTTATTACTTTTATCCGTATCGTCCGTGTTAGCGGCTACTTCCAATACGAACATGGGTTTTAAGATATGGCCTGCTCAGACAACGACAGAGGTAAATAAGGTCTGGACGATCTCTTTTAATGTCCCACTCTTGAGTACGAGTGTGAATAGTGATACTATTTTCGTCACCGATAGTAAACAAACAAAGGTCGCAACAACGATTAATCTTTCCCCCGATGGTCTCTCTGTAACAGTGACGCCGTCCAAGGCCTATACTGCTGGAGATTACAATTTATATATTACGGATGGACTTGCCTCTTGGGCCAGTGAACAACTTAGTGAGATGATTATTGTTCCATTCACAGTGAGTGTACCAGCCAAAGTGACAGAACCAGCTAAAGTGATAGTTCCAGTGCCAGTGACATATACGTCTAGTGTTAATCTTATAGTTACAGTTACAGATGATTTCAAAACCGTTTATGCAAGTGATATTTCAGGATCACTATATCTTGAAGGGCGTAATGGCAACCGCCTTGGTCCGACTTCGAAGGATTTGATAACAGGGAAGTATACTTTCAATATTTATGCAGATGACGATTATTCCCTGAATATGTTCGGCGTTTCTAATAATGTGATGAATACTCAATCAATAAAAATGCCCACTATTAAAGTACCTATTATCAAAATACCAACAACAGGTATACCAGTATCAACAAAACCAACGGTGAAGACCATGAATTTAGTTATCTCATCCAAAGAAGGAGTTGTCGGTCAAAAATCAGGTTCGATAGGTGGAAGAATTATACCAGATCAGTATGGAGTGCCTGTAACAGTCTCAAACTCAACAACGACATGGACAACTAGCACAGATCTGGATGGTAATTTCGTGTTTTATCTGCCTGCTGGAAGTTACCAATTAGATGTTGAGTGCAATGATCCTGGATATAAAAAGCACCGCTATAAATTGACAGTAACGGCAGGGCAAATGTCTTCTCCACTTGAACCTGTAAACGTGAAGGAACCCATAGGTACGCTGGGACTTAGGCTTGATCTTCCATTAGTGGACGCAGGATCAGGCGTTTTGAGTGGTATTGATACGACAACGAAACAAATAGTTGGAACTGTTAACCTTGATGCCGTGGTTGAGATTTATGACACAGCTCTAGCGATTCCCAAAAAAATAATTACTGCCAAACCAGATAAAGATGGAAAATTTGTTGCAACACTTCCTAGTACTTTGATTGGGAAAAAACTTCAGATAAAGGTCATTGATTCATCAGAAAATGTTTATATACTGGATATGACCTCGGCAGTATCGTGAAAAATTACAGAGTACTAACCGAACGAGGAGATGTAGCTTGTCTTATTAATAATTTCTAGAAAGATATTTGACTTTATTGAAGAAAATATATAGAATCAGCTTAACTTAAGAACTATTATCAAGACAAGAAAGGAATCGCACATGGTGGTTTGGAAATGTTCCCAGTGTAGGGCAACTTCTGAAGGTCGTTGCAGTCCGAAAGCTTGTCCGCCTAGCGTTGTAGGTAAGGATCAAATAGTTAAAGCCGAATAGTACGAGGGGTAAAGATGCTGGAATACTATAGTTATCTGTGGAGCACGACCTGGCCAAATCTGATCGTGCTCCTTTTGATATGGGTTATTGTCCTCTTTCGACTGGGTTGGAAATTCTTGAATACATGGCGTTTTGCTCATGATGCATGGGGTTTTTTGCTGCTGGCAGGGAAGGCCATAATTTGGGTAGGAATTTTAGCGGTTTATACAGAACTATTTTCCCAGCCGGATTGGTTCGATCGACCAGGTTTGATCCAAGGTTTGGTACAGGGAAAGGCCTACGATTCGGGTTCAGGCTTGTATATTATTGACCTCGGTAATGGTTCGGAAAATAACCAATTTTATGTTGATCGGAATGTCTATGATAAGGTAAATTTGGAAGATCAGGTTAAGCTTATGTATCTGCCGTCACGACGAGAAGTAATACGATGTGAGTTCACTGACAGTTTGCTTTAAAATGGATTTGCGAATAAGATAGGGAAATAGAGAAAGATAGAGTGATGATGAGTTACTTAACAAGGAAGTGTGTAGTTTGAGTTCAGAAGTCTATTTTACTAGTATGAAGACTAAACGAGGGGAAAGTCTTTTAACGAAACTGGAGCATTTGATAATACGGGCTGGGTTATTAGACGCGATTGCCCCTAAAGATCTCGTGGCAATCAAATTGCATTTTGGGGAACGCGGAAATCTTGCCTATGTCCGACCCCAATATGTGCGGAGGGTTGTTGATCAGGTTAAAAAGAGAGGTGGACGTCCTTTTTTGACGGATGCCAATACACTTTACGTAGGTTCCCGCTCAAATGCTGTTGACCACTTAGAGACGGCGATTGAGAACGGCTTCGATTATTCTGTGATCGGAGCCCCACTGGTGATTGCTGACGGTCTAAATGGTAAAGACTATAGTTCTATACCAGTAAATCTTAAGCACTTCAAAGAGGTGAAAATTGGGAGCGCGGCAGTCCAAGCGGATGCGCTACTAGCCATTACTCATTTAAAAGGGCATGAGGTGACTGGGTTTGGGGGTACACTAAAGAATTTAGGCATGGGTCTGGGCAGCCGTGCTGGTAAACAGCAACAACATTCTGATCTGCTGCCTCAAGTGAATGAAGAGCGCTGTATAGCTTGTGGTAAGTGTGCAAAATGGTGTCCGGCCGGTGCTATTGCCGTCGAACTGAAGGCTGAGATTTCCCAAGATAGATGCATTGGATGCGGCGAATGTACCGTTACCTGTCCAGTTCGCGCTATCGCCATTAATTGGAAGACGGAAGCCGATGTCATACAAGAAAAGATTGCAGAGTATACGGTCGGTGTTCTCAAGGGGAAAGAAGGAAAGACCGGATTCATTACGTTTGTGACAAATATTTCACCTTTATGTGATTGTTGTGATTGGAATGATGTCCCGATTGTCGGAGATATTGGCATACTTGCTTCCAAAGATCCAATTGCTATTGACCAAGCGGCTGTGGATTTGGTTAACCAAGCGCAGGGTAATCCGCACTCAGAGCTGGGTGAGCGTTATGCTGAACATGATAAGTTTCGAGTACTTTTCCCAGACATAGACTGGACAATTCAGCTTTCCTATGGGGAAAAGATTGGTTTGGGAAGCAGGGAATATAAGCTGATTCAAGTTGGGTAAATACCTTCGTCCGGAGATAAGGAGGTAACGTATAATTCCCATGAATTTCACACAAAAAGTTAAGGCGTAATATGCTATAATGAGAATAAGATAAAGTAAGTAACTTGATGCGGAAAGGAGAGTGGGGATATGCGTGTCCAAAAAGTTAATGAGCATACCATCCGCATCTTTATCTCTTT
>DOPS01000177.1:0-25885 GCA_003512645.1 Desulfosporosinus sp. | reverse complement strand
GTTTTATATATCATCTAAAGTTTCGCACCCATTAGGTATGGTTTTTACCCATTTCTGTTATGCCTACTCCCCCATTTATGGCCGTTCAGCTTACATTTTAGGTATAAGTGGCGATACTCTCTTATTTGAAGCAGTTATGCAGCCTGGGATAGATCCGCTGAGTCCTGAAAACATTTTCGGTATGATGAGCGGCCTCTTAACCGGCTCTGGTGCGTTTTTCTCGGGACGTTGGATGATTATGGGGAAAAGTCCGTTAACAAATACTTGGGGTGACGCCAACTGTGGGGGATATTTTGCTCCGGCAATAAAGTCCACCGGATATGACGGTATATTTTTTGTGGGTAAAAGTAAAAAACCTGTTTACTTACTGATAGACGGTGATAAAAAAACGCTCATAGATGCTACTGATTTATGGGGAAAGGATTCCAATGATACGATTGACGATTTAACGAACAGATATGGCGCTCATTTTAAAACAGCTTGCATCGGACCAGGCGGTGAAAAAATGGCGAGGATTTCCGGTGTCGTAACAGATAAAGGAAGGCTGGCAGCAAGAAGCGGATTAGGTGCAGTAATGGGCTCAAAAAACTTGAAAGCAGTATGCCTTGGTGGTAATAAGAACGTCAATATTTTTGACGAGCAGACGATATCAAAATTGATAGATGATTTTGCCCAGCCGTTTTTTACCTACAAACATCCACTGAAAGACAAAATTATAAATGAAGCGGCAAATATACCGGTATTATCAGGCGTTATACGCTTTCTAAGCGAAAATAATATGTCACCTATTAGTGGAGAAGTTGAAAAATACGCTATGAAAACATGGGGAACATCAGGTACAGTAGCTTACTCAGCCAACATTGGTGATTCGCCGGTTAAAAACTGGAAAGGTGTCGGTTATATCGATTTTCCAGGAAGGTTAACTCATGAAATTTCCAACGATTCGGTAACTAAATATGAAACGGATAAGTATGGATGCTACAACTGTCCACTTTGTTGTGGTGGAAAAGTAGCTGTAACGGAAGGACCCTATCCTATATCAGAATCCCATAAGCCTGAGTATGAGACGATTTGCGGCTTTGGGACAATGCTGCTTTGCAATGATATGCCCAGTATTATCAAGATAAACGATCTACTGAACCGTGCTGGTATTGACACAATCAGCTGTGCAGTAACTGTCGCATGGGCTTTTGAGGCATATGAAAACAAAGCAATCACCTCCGCTGATACGGATGGTTTGGAGTTAACCTGGGGTAATGCCGAAGCAACTGTAAAACTGGTTGAAAAAATAGCAAACGGAGAAGGCATTGGAAAACATCTCATGAACGGCGTCAAATTAGCATCCGAACACTTTGGAAAAGGCTCACAAGCATATGCAATGCATGTGGGAGGACAAGAAGTACCGATGCATGATCCACGCAATCCCGATGGCACGGGTCTAGGGGTTGGATATGAAGCGGAGCCCACACTAGGTAGACATACCAGTACGCTAGACTGCTGCAGTTTGTATAGACCAGCTCAACCGAGTAATAAGTTAACAGATAAGAACCTTCATCCTATGAAGAATAAGTGCACGGATGCAGATCCGGGTGATAGTTTAAGGGATGCTAGCTGCTTTATGGATCTTATCAACGGTTTTGGTCTTTGTGCTTTTGCTTTTGATGCGGAAGTTACACCACCTATCGTTGAATGGGCTAACGCAATGACAGGATGGAACTTAGGCTTTGAGGAATACCTGCACATAGCACGAAGAATAAAAACTCTTCGCCATTCATTTAATATTCGTGAAGGCATAAACCCTATGGAGTATAAGATGCCTGATAGGGCAAGGGGTATCCCACCTTTAGAGAAAGGCCCTAACGCAAAGATTAAAAATGATTTCGAAAAAGGAAAGTTAAACTATTTCGTCGCCATGGGATATGACTTAAAAACAGCCAAACCACTTCTTGAAACACTCGATATGTTGGATTTACCTGAGGTAAAGAAAGCCTTATATAAGTAAAATATATTTGCATAGACAAACAGTCTGAACTTGTATCTTGAGCTTCAGACTGTTTTGTTAATGCATATTTAATTTAAGCTAGTTCTTGGAGGTGTGGTATGATTCTACAAATTCTTATAGTAATTGTCTTTATCGCTACTTTTATCGTTAACTTATATGCCGACAGAAATAGTAATCTAAAACTCAAAGTACTGACAAAACCCCTATTAGTGCCCTTAATTATTCTTTTCTATTTGACAAGTGCAGTGCATATCAACTGGTTTATTGTAACTGCTTTATTTTTCGGGTTTCTTGGTGACGTTTCACTATTAGGGGGATCGAAAAAAATATTCTTTGCAATTGGTTTATTGGCATTCCTTGTTGGCCATTTATTTTATACCCTGGCTTTTCTACAATCAATACAGTATTTTGAAGTTGTACCAATTTGGTTTTTTATAGCTTTAATCCCATATATTTTATATGGCTATGCTATTCTTAGGATACTTAGTCCAAACCTGAAAGAGATGCTTGTTCCAGTGGTTATTTATATGTGTGTCATATTGATGATGAGTTTTACTAGTACATGCCGTATTTGGAACGGATTTACACTTCAATTCTTATTGCCCTTTATTGGTTCCTTATTTTTCATAGTCTCTGATTCTGTATTGGCATATAACAGCTTTAATGTGCCTTCAGAAAATTATGAGACGCTAATCATGTTTACTTACATTTTAGCTCAGGTTTTAATTGTTGTCGGTTTTTTATATTAATACCTGAAGTTTCGGTCGCGATCGAGCCTAGGTCATGAAATTTAGCGGGTGGAAATCCCGTTTGGTAAGACGCAGGCCACGTCACCAATAGCGAGTCTTGGATGGCTAGGGGTGATCCTAGCTGTTAAGCGTAGACATTCAGATAGAAACAACGACTTGCTTTTTGCGTATTCGATATGTATAAGATGATATAATTTTAATAATTCTCGGTGTCTCCTAATTTTAAAGATAAGTATTGATAAAACTTAGCCAAAAGTGGTTGGGACACATCTCAACCACTTTAATCTTTTGGCCATTATTCGGTCGAAAAATAGAAGGCGAGGTGGAACTTTTATTGTGAACATAGATCAGAAGGAATCTAGGGAGATACATGATATTATAATTATAGGCTCGGGTCCCGCAGGTATCTCTACTGCGTTACATTTGTTGAAGAATTCACCGCATTTAGCAGAACACATGCTGGTTTTAGAATGTGCTAAACATCCCAGAGAAAAGCTTTGTGCCGGCGGAATGTTAAATGATGGGGACTACATCCTAGAGAGGCTAGGGTTGAATTGTTCAGAGGTTCCTCATATTGAAGTGAGCGAAGCTCGGTTTCAGTTTGAGGGCAGAGGAATAAGTATAAAACGTGACCCTCAAAGCTTTAAAGTTTTCCGAAGAAGGGAATTTGACCATTGGTTGGTCATTGAAGCACGGAAGCGTGGTATTAGAATTGAGGAAGAAATCCAAGTTTTGAGTATCGATATCAAAGAGCAGGGCGTAGCGGTTAAAACGAATATAGGGAATTATTTCTCTAAATTAATTGTCGGAGCAGATGGGGCGAATAGTCTAGTACAACGTAGTATTGGTAAGAATTCCAGTCAGTCCATGGCTTTAGAATTAATGACTGAGCCTGCTCAATCAGAAGAATTCAAGCAGGGTTTTTTTGATTTTTCCGCCATAGTTGAAGATGTACAAGGTTATGTTTGGAGATTTCCAGCCATTGAAGGCGGCAAACATTTTACCACCAGGGGAATCTATGATGCACGTGTTATTCCTAGGCCAAGAAAGAATTTAAAAGAGGTACTTCATGATTATTTGATTCGGGATGAGCTAAAGCTTGATGATTACGAAATAAAGGGCAAACCCATACGCTTTTTTAATCCTAACAACACGTTTTCTGCACCAAGAGTTTTATTGGTAGGGGATGCAGCAGGCGTTGATCCTATCTATGGAGAGGGTATATCGTTTGCACTAGGATACGGTGAAGTTGCTGCTGAGGAGATTAACGATGCGTTTATCAAAGAGGAATTTTCGTTTTCGAACTATCGAGAGAGAATTTTGAAGCAACCTATGGGAAGATGTCTCGTTAGGCGCTTATGGGTTGCGCGTTTGCTGTATAGATTCAAAAACAGACCTATTCAAAGACTTCTATGGTGGCGCTTAGGATTTGTATTGAAGTGGTATATAGAGCATCGGTTAATAGATTGGGCAAAAAAGTAGAGCAGGCTAAAAAAACCTAAACTGTATGGCTGGGTTGATTAACTCTGCCAATATGAAAGATAAGTTTATGGACATTGTTAGAACGATGGATATAAGTTTCTCTTATAAACCAGTACTGTTTATAGCGAGCAAGACCGGAGGGTAACGACCTGGTTGTTACGCATTCGTGGGATAATGGTTACTGCTGGTTTTTATCCCAGCAGTAACCATTATGTCTAGTATGTCTATTATCGGAAGTGGGGGGATTAGATCTATTGATCACAAATTCCATAATCTTTTGAGAGGAGCGTTTAGTATCCTCCTAGCCGAGTTGAAGAAGTCCATGAAGCTTAGGGATATTTTTTCAATCTACTGACCTCTAATTGCTTTGATGGTCTTATAACAATCGCCTTGCCCTCGTTTTCAAGGTGTTCAACATAATCCAGAGTTTCGTTGTAATGCTTATAAACGTTTTAGCATGGTTTCGGTAGTAGGTAATAATTATTAAGCAACCTCCTGTGAGAAAAAGTAGTTTATACCAAGTACTATCCAAGCAATTAGATCGCAACATATAAGACAAGTTGTAGAAGTGCTTAGCCTGTTACGGAACTAGCATCCTCTACGATAATGCACTAATATTTAGGCTGGAGAATCATTTATCCAGTTTTCAAGACCCCCACGTCCTCATCTGAAGCCTCGATGTTCAGCTTTAGCTGAACGAGTTCACTTGCAGGGAAGCGATAAACCTTGTTCGATAATCTTCCTAACTCTTTCAGGCAAATCTGTTGCTTGCTCCTTGGTAAGGCCGGTGGTAGGGATGGGGTCGAAAATAGTAATCGTTACATGGGCTGGCTTAATCTTAAAGCCGTTTTGTTCCATGATTTTATAAGAACCTTCAATTGCAACCGGAACAATGGGAACCCCAGCTTTCAATGCCAACTTCAAACTCCCAGGTTTAAATTCTCCAAGAGTCTTACTTTTGCTCCGAGTGCCTTCTGGAAAAATAACCATAGAATAGCCTTCTTTGAGATGATCTGCCGCTTGGTTAATAACTTTAAGAGATTGCCTGATATCTGTTCGGTCCATAAAAACACATTTCAAATGAGTCATCCATGTTCGTATCAGGGGTAACTTTAGCAGCTCGATCTTTGCGATGAATGCCTTTGGTTTATCAATATAACCGAGGAGGATAGGGATATCGAAATTCCCCTGGTGATTACTCACAAAGAGAACCGAGCCTTCGGGGGGGATGTTCTCTGCCCCTGTGGTCACCACAGTAACTCCCGCAAGCTTAACGAGAGAACGAGCCCATTTCTTTGCAGTTTGGTCTGTGAGCTGGTCATGTTCGGTGGTTTTTCCCTGCTCTGCTAATCGGTTTACTTTTATAAGACTCGGCTGTATGGCTACAAGGTGTACTCCGAAGTAAATGAACCAAAGAATTGTTCGTAACATATTATTCTCCTTATCGATTGTATTATGGATATTATAGCCTAGGAGAGAAGATGCTGGAAGTAGTGAGTGACGACGTTAAAAAAATTGTCGGAGCGATCGGCTCTACTAGAGGATTACGATTGCTATTTGGAGAATTAAAGCAATCTACTACTGGAAGAGTTTTCAGTGCATTAAAAGGACTTTCATTATTTTTATTGAAGTAAGTTTATCTTGAATATGTTTGCAGAGAATTCTAAGTCCCGTAAAGATTAATAAAAATGGAGATGAACCAATCATGAATATAACAAAGCTTAAAGAAGCCGAAGAAAGATTCTTTATGCGGTACCCTGGTGGCTTCTCTAATCCTCTGATGCTCGAAATTGCGAAGAAGCATAAAGTAGAGAAAATGAACAAATTGGCGCAGGATAGCTTCGCAATTGAGCAATTTGAAAGTCCGAGTAAAATTGTTGATTCCATGAGTAAGATAGTCAGCCGGTCTTCTATGGTTTCGCTTTTTGAAAAGCCTAAGTTTAGAGATTTAGTAAAAGCCATGAGTGACAATGAAAAAGAGCGATTATCCCATGGACTGAAGGAATTCTTGCATGTGATCAAATGTTTGGCTTTGAACTGATGTCGGATTTGCTCAGTGAATACAGGCTGGCGAAATGGCCGTTAATAACAGTCTGCCCAATTTATTACAGGCCCAGTGTTGAGGTTTTCATCAAGCCCACAACAGTAAAGGGGGTCATTGGGTACTTCGAATTGGAGGGACTGAAATACAGCCCAAATCCGACTTATGGATTTTATAAGGCCTATCGAGAGCAAATTAACCTGATGAAAAAGGAATTGGATATTTCACTACAGTTTGATAATGCGGCTTTCTGCGGCTTCCTTATGATGTCTCTGGAGAACTCTGCAGACTCCGAAAAGACAGATGCCTAATAAAGTAACCAAAGTCGGAAAGATGTTTAAGAGGCTAAGCAACGATTCTAAAGGATAGATGCTTTAGAGTACAAAGTTGGTATGAGATTATAATCTCTGCATTATCGATTCAGAAATTCAAATAATATCTTCCATACTGGAAGGAACTTCACTAAACATGTCGAATGATTAAAATTATGAAGGAAAATACAAGAAAATGTTACTTTAGATAAAAAACTCGGTGTCTACTGGAAACGTAAACCACGCTGTTACCACGTAAGGGTGTAGATAACAAGCTAGTCTGATTTAAAAAGGAATATTTGGCAATAGGGCCTTCATTACTTCCTGGATTACCGGGTTTTTATGAGGAGCCTTTTTCTATTAGTTTGACAATTTCTTGTTTGTTAAAAGAGTAGTTGGTTTTGGCCCAAAGCTAATAAATATGAATCAATTAGTACGAATGAGGGGGTAGTTTTTTTGAGTATATGGTTGAGACATAACAAGGCGTCGCTAGTATTTTCAGGAGTTATGGTTTTAATAGGGTTCATATTTAGAAATACCAATTTCGCTTTCCCATTGCTTTTAGTTAGTATTGGCGGTTTCATGATCATTTGCTTATTACAGCAAAGAAAAACGTTTGAGTTATTAGAATACTCCTTAGAATATTTAAAAAGGGGATCCCTTGGGGATTATATGGTTTTAGAAAAAGGCGTGAAATTAGTTGAACAACTCAATGACGAAATTATATCCGTCCTGCAGAGTAAAAAATTCGACCGTGAAATGGTTATACAGATTCAAAAGAAATTGTTGATGGAAAATAACGAATTTCTCGCTTTAAGTTCATTTTGGGAGCCCAATGCTTTTGACGGAAAAGACAGTAGTTTTCTAGATGTAGACTACTATGATAAAGGTACCTTTACGGCCTATGTCTATCGTGATCAGGATGAAGGCATTAAGGTCATTAGTCTTGCTGATATTTATAATCAGCCATGGTACACTGTTCCGAAGAAAACCCGTAAAATAACTATAACTGAACCATATGTGGAAATTATTAAAGGAAAAGAGATTTTAATGGCGAGTGTTGTTATGCCAATTATTTTTAAGGGCAAGTTCCTGGGTGTAATTCCTACAGACATCGTGTTGAACGAGATTGAAGAAATTCAAACGGATGTGGTCTTGTATAAAAATAGCCATAAGAATTTGCCAACTGAAAGAATTGTTGAACGTTTGATAAACAGAAAAGATGAGTTTGGTATTCTCGGGCAAGCAATCAAGGCTACAAATATCAACCAAAAACAAATCTTAAATCGGTTATTGCAAACAACGAACCAAGTTACTGATACTTCTAAAGAGCTAACAGTTATATCCCAGGAGTCAGCCAAAGCTGTTGAAGAGATTACCAAAACAATTGAGCAGATTGCTAATAGTGCCACCACGCAAGCCTTAGAAACGGAAAACGGGGTCAATGAGATTGCGGAGTTAGGTAATATTATTGAACAAGATCAACAATATTTAATTGATTTAAACAAGTCAGCTCAAACTGTAGAAAAAATGAAAGATGAAGGTACAATTGCAATTACTGAATTGATCGAGAGAACAAGAGAAAGAGAACGCTATACGGATCTGATACAGGAAGGGATCATTAAAACGAATCTAAGTGCTGAGAAAATTTTCTCTGCCAGCCAAATGATTCAGCATGTAGCGGATCAAACAAATTTATTGGCTCTTAATGCAGCTATTGAAGCCGCTCGGGCCGGCGAAGCAGGAAGAGGCTTTTCCGTTGTAGCGGAAGAAATCAGGAAATTGGCAGAACAATCGAGTAATTTAACCCAGGAAATTAATGCGGTAGTCCATGAATTACAACTGAATTCTCAAAATGCTGTAGATATCATCGGGAAGAGTTCAGTCATTGCTGAGAAACAGGAAGACAGTGTTAATATTACGGATGAACGCTTTAAGGGAATAGCCGAAGCAGTAGGGAAAACCAAAGAAATTATCGAAAATTTGAATATTTCAGGACAGAGCATGGAAAAGAAAAGGGATCAACTCATTGATATATTAAAGAATTTAGCCCGTATTGCTGAAGAAAACGCCGCCAGCACAGAGCAAGTTTCGGCAGCTTCCGAGGAGCAAACAGCTTCAATGATCGAGATTGCCAATGCTAGCCAAGGTCTTTCTACGTTAGCCTATGAATTACAGCAGGCCATAGATAAATTTTAATGGCATACATTTTTTTACCGCTCGTGGTTGCTTTATGGATCATAAGTGCTATAATAAAGCTAACACAAAAATACCCCTGCGGGGTATAAGGGGGAGAGCGGTTTGAGAGAAGCACATGATAATTTGGGAAAAATGATTATTTTTTGGCCTTCTAAGAATATTGCTTTGGTGATCCCTTTGATTCTGCTGGCAGGTTTCATTACAGGCTTATTCATCAACACATTAGCTTTGAAGGTTCTGATCCTTCCTATAACGGTCCTAATGATTTATCCGACCATGATCGGATTTAAGCCTCAGGAAGTTTTCAACATTTCTCACGGGCGCTTAATGTTTAGTGCTGCTTTGCTTAATTTTATCTTAGTACCGTTGCTGGCTTATGGGCTAGGTACAGCCTTTTTGCTGAGGGACCCTCAGCTCTTTGCCGGGTTAGCGATTACTGCTCTTCTACCGACTAGCAATATGACGATTGCTTTTACGATGCTTGCCAAAGGGAATGTACCTGCGGCTATAAAGCTCACAACAAGTGGGCTGTTACTGGGATCAATCCTCGCCCCGTGGTATCTCTATTTAATGGTCGGAAAATATGTCCCTGTAGATATCTTGCTGACACTTAAGACAATCAGTATAGTAATTTTGCTTCCATTGATTGCAGGGATGTTCACGTATAACTGGCTCTTGCGAACGATGAGTCAAGCAGAGTTTAAAAAGAAGATCAAACCGTTCCTACCCGCAGCTAGCTCTTGGGGAATGGTGGCAATTATTTTTATTAGTATGAGCATGAACGCTAAGCGTATTGCTGAGCATCTTGATATTTTCTTCATCGCACTCTTTGTCCAAATCGTGTTCTATGCCGTGAATTATCTTATAGCCATTTTTACAGGTCGATGGTTCTTCACGGAAAATGATGCAAAAACGCTGATCTTTTCCACTGTGCTTCGCAATTTATCAATCTCGATTGGTTTAGCAGCCACAGCCTTTGGTGCCAATGCTGCTCTCATGGTCTCTCTGGCATTTCTCATTCAAGGTCAGGCCGCAGCCTGGTTTATCAAACTTAACGAACGCTATCACTGGCTTATCAGACCAGAAAAAACTAATTCTTAGTGGGATGGAGATCAAAGGGGGGAACTAAATTGGCGCGCAACATTTCATTCGGTGATTATGCCATTGTGGCCTGCGGAACCATGATTCCGGAATTAAATTATCTAAAAGAGATTGGTTTTCTGGATGTGCAAGCAATATATACCGCCCCAGGACTTCACCAGATTCCCGCTGAATTAGAAAATCAACTACAAAGGCAATTGGTGATAGCCAAAAAAAGTTCCAAAAAAATAATTGTGGTCTATGGAGGTAAGTATTGTTACATTAACATTCGCGATCCGTACCGAACCATCGATACGGTTATTGAGGAAATGCGAGAAGAGGGGTACTACATTGCTCGAACTGAGGTTGAAAACTGCCTAGACATGTTGGCCAGTGGAAATGAGAGAGAGAATTTGAGCGAAGGACAAAAGGTTTGGTTTTGTACCCCAGGGTGGCTTAAATACCGTGATATGGTATTCAAAGGCTGGGATAAAGCAAATGCCAACGAGTATTTTCCACAGTATACCGGCGGAGCAATTATGCTTGATCCGATAGGGTTCTTTGATGATTATGCTATGGAACATGTTGAGGAGATCCTAGACTTTTCCGATTGGACCTCTATACCATTAGAAGCCCGCACCATAGGATTGGAACGTTTGAAAGAAGTCCTAGTCAGTGCGATGACTGAAGAGGATAGATTATAAAATTGTAGGCAGCTGGACGAGATGTTGAGGACGTTGTACGAAATATTAGGGAGATTAGTAGTATACTATGGCCGAAAAAGAAAATAGAGAATCATTGAAATACAGGAAGTATAGAAACAAGGTTGGAAGCATGAGGCTTTCAACCTTGTTTTTGCATAAACTGCAATTCGTCTATTGGATGGGAGGGATATATTGGATAACGAATATGATGGGTACTAGCTATATACATGACATTTGTCATATATACCTATGCTTCTACTCACTACCGTCTTATTTCACTATGCATTATCCTATATCTGATTCGCGAGCTGGAAGAGCGTAATTTCTATCCGACTCTGACACCAGAAAAGGCGTTTGGCCGATACAGTGAGTATATCAGATTCCGACTTAGATGGTTTAAAGACTTGGAGGATGAGGATCTGCCGGTTTATCGGTTGCTCTATGAGCCTACAACTACTCTTCGAGACGAATTTCCCTTGGGCGCTGGCCGTAATCGAGGACTAAGATATATCGATGCCTACAATGGTGAGCCCATTTGGGAGAGGATATGATGAGACTTCATCCACAGTCACCCGGTAACAACAAAGCCGGTTCTAACGGTTTGGCTACCGATGTGAATTTCATAGTGAAAAAATCTCGACAGCCTAAAAAACCTCAGGCCAAAGGAAAATGAGGGGGATAAAATGAGTAGTATTTTACTTGTTGAAGATGACTTAAATCTAATTGCCGGTTTGGAGTATTCGATCAAAAAAAATGGATTTTATGTTGATGTTGCTAGAACAGTGCAAGAAGCTTTTTGTCTATATGAAGATCAGAAATATGACTTATTGGCTTTGGATCCGGCGCTGCCCGATGGGACTGGCTTTGACATCTGTAAAAAGGTAAGGGAATCCTCCACGGTGCCAATTATTTTTCTTACTGCCTCCGACGAGGAAGTGAATGTGGTGATGGGATTGATATGGGTGGCGACGATTACATCACCAAGCCCTTCCGGCTGGATGAACTGATTTACCGTATCAAGGCGCTGCTTCGCCGGACCAAGGCTTTTCAGGGAGAAACTCCTGAATTGAATTCTAACGGCATCAGGATTGAGCTTTTAAACAACCGTGCCCTGAAATATGACCAGATTTTGGAACTGACTGCGGTGGAATACAAGCTGATTGCTCTGCTGATGAAAAATTCAAATGTCGTGTTAAGCCGGGAAACGATACGCGATAAACTGTGGGACGGTAACGGGGATTTTATCGATGACAACACGCTCTCTGTCTATATTCGCAGGCTGCGCAATAAAATAGAGGACGATCCAAACCATCCGCAAATGCTTCTCACCATGCGCGGAATTGGTTATAAGTGGAACGTGATCCGATATGGGAGCAACCGATGAAATTATTTGCGAACAAAGACATCCGCCGCTTCTTTTGGGAAGTTACGGCTGTCCTGATCCTGTTTCTCCTGTCGGGACTAATTTTTTCTCAAGTAATCGTTCACGATTTTAAAGCGCAGCTACTTACCCATGATTACAAGATCGCGGGCTACCTGTTGGAGCAGGGAGCCAACCCAGCCGATGTCTCCGCCCTGTGGTAAACGCACAATAGACCTTTGTATATCACTTGACATTTCTAGACTATCAAGTTAATGCCGGATTTTCGACAGATTGAAATCTTAGCGTAATTATGATAGTATTATGCTAAGATGATAATAAGAGGTGAATTTTATGCCCCAGATTAGACCAGTTTCAGATTTACGCAATAGTTTTGCTGAAATTTCCAAGATTGTTCATGAAACATCAGAACCAGTTTTCTTGACCAAAAATGGGTATGGAGATATGGTTGTTATGAGCATTGAGGCCTATGAACGCAAGTTATTTGAAAGTGAAATTTACTTTAAGTTGAAAGACGCAGAACTGGAGGCTAAATCTACCGATGTCCGCTATACGCATGAAGAAATATTTTCAGATTTGAGGGCAAGTCTTGCGGATAAAGTAGGAGAGGGTAATGTATAAGCTGAAATATCTACCTTTGGCACAAAAGGATTTAAAGAATATTACAAGTTACATTGCAGACAAACTTAAAGTACCAAAGGTTGCAATGGATTTGGTTGATACCCTTGACAATTCTATATGTCGGCTTCAACAATTTCCTTACTCTTGTAAGGTATATCAATCGATAAAACCACTCGAAACTGAATATAGAATGCTACCTGTAAAAAATTATCTGGTGTTTTATATTGTGACAGAACATGTTGTAGAAATACACAGAATTGTTTATGCAAAGATGGATATTAAAGACATCATTAAATAGCAAAGAGCGGTTAAGATTATAATGGATTTTCTTGCTCAAACAAGGGAAAATTTATACAACGAACTGTAAGCTGGATGAAATAATCAGACAGACTTATAGATATTCCAAACCGAAGCCGTCACAGAGATGTGGCGGTTCTGATTTCCCTTGGTCTAATAAAATCCAATTGGACGCGAAAGAAATTTCCCAATTGGTGCTTAATTTGTGTCGTAACGGTTTAGAGGCAATGCATGAGCGTGGAACTTTAACTATTCGTACATATATTGAGGGTGAACATCTGGTATTATCTGTGCAAGACGAGGGGTGTGGTATCTCAATAGAGTATTTGGATAAATTGGGAACTCCGTTTTTTACTACAAAAGAAAATGGTACTGGGCTAGGACTAGCCACTTGCTATAGCATTGCAAATCAGCATAATGCAAGAATTGATGTAGATAGCGATGTTGTACTGTATGAAACGCCAATGAGTACATGAGAGCAAATCGATGTTTAGTTGGCATAGTAATTGCATCTAATGCATAGGGACAAGAATGGGAGGACTAAGGGAGGTTGAAATTGGCAAAATGACAAAAGTAATACGTCTTGAAGAAGCTATCAGTAAGATTGAGAATGGAATGACCATAATGGTCGGAGGGTTTATTGGATGTGGAGCTCCAAGCCGACTGCTGGAAGAAGTATGTCAGAAGGGAATCAAAGAGCTGACCCTCATCGCCAATGATACGGGTATCCTCGGGGATGCGATGTCTCAACTCATCGTGAATCGTTGCGTTAGTAAGCTCATTGCAACCCACATCGGCACTAACAAAGAAACCGGAAGGCAAATGTCGGCCAATGAGCTTGAAGTCAAGCTGGTACCCCAAGGAACGTTAGTCGAGCAAATTCGGGCAGCAGGTGCGGGGTTAGGAGGAATTTTGACTCCAACTGGGATTGGAACGATTGTGGAGGAAGGGAAGCAGAAGCTTGTAGTCGATGGTACAGAATATCTTCTGGAACTCCCTGTTCGCGCTAATGTAGCCTTATTAAATGCCTATAAAGCGGATAAGGCTGGAAATCTTGTCTATCGTCGTGCTGCTCGAAATTTTAATCCAATCATGGCAATGGCCGCAGACCTTGTTATTGCTCAAGTGGACCATATCGTGGAAGTTGGGGAAATCGACCCAGATGAAGTCATGACCCCGGGTATATTTGTGGATTATTTGGTTCAGAAACAGCCGCGGGAGGTGACTATCGTTGGATAAGGAAGCAAGAATGGATTGGCTTGTTAAACGAGTGGCTCAAGAATTTAAAACGGGAGATGTCGTCAATTTAGGGATCGGGATCCCTACTAAAGTTGCTAACGCCCTACCCGAAGGAATTAGTATTATCCTTCAATCTGAAAACGGCTATTTGGGTGTTGGTCCTGCACCTGAAGCTGGAAAAGAAGATCCGGATACGGTTAATGCTGGAGGGCAATATGCTACCATCTTACCGGGCGGTTGCAGCTTTGATAGTGCCATGTCCTTCGCCATTATTAGAGGAGGTCATGTGGATGCTACAGTGTTAGGAGCCCTTCAGGTGGATGAAGAAGGAAATTTGGCAAGCTGGATGATTCCGGGCAAGATGGTTCCTGGAATGGGTGGAGCAATGGACCTTGTAGTTGGTGCACGACGCGTGATTGTTGCAATGGAGCATGTTGCAAAAAATGGTGGAATGAAAGTTCTGAAGAAGTGCACATTACCTTTGACAGCAGCAAAACAGGTCAATCTGATTGTCACGGATATGGGGGTTATCGAAGTGACTTCCAAAGGTTTGGTGCTTCAAGAAATTGCACCGGGTTTAACTTTCGAGGAAGTGCAAGCCTGTACAGAGCCTATACTAATCATACCGGAAAAGTATTAGTTTGAGCGAACTCGCTTCGCTCGATAATTCAGTGGGGGTCTCTACCCTCCCCCACTGAATTAGAAGGTATAATAATGAATTGTGCAGAATTCAGCTCCCGACGGTCATGGACGACCTGTGTCGCTATAGCCCGAAGACACTGTCTTCGCACGTATTAACCTACTTGCAGGATGGCGAGAAGCGACCACTTATAGAAGTGGGAGACTTGTCTAAAGAAACGAGGCAGAAAGTGGTGTTTCAATAAATAATATGAGGCAAGGAATTCAGACCGACCAGGTTTTCAAGTGTGCTGTAGTTCAGTCAAATCCCCGTATTGGAAACAAAGCTAATAATTTGGCCAGAGTATTGGAAACGATGGAAGCCGCGGCGGCAAATGGAACTAAACTTATTGCCTTTACTGAAGCTGAACTGACAGGATATTGTTTTAACAACTTCCACGAAGCTAAAATCTTCGCTGAGGAAGTTCCCGGACCAAGCACTGGAATAATAATTAATAAAGCTCGCGAGCATGATATCTACGTGGTAGTCGGGTTATTGGAACATTTCCAGGATAAATTATTCAATACAACCGTCTTAATCGGACCTGAGGGAATCATTGGAAAGTACCGTAAGACTCACCGGATCTACCTCGGAGCTGATCGATTCTCAGAGAAAGGGGATATACCCTATACTGTTTATTCCACCCCTATTGGCAATATTGGATTAATCATCTGTTACGACCTCCTGTTTCCCGAAGCCAGTCGGGTGTTGGCCTTGCAAGGGGCTGATATTATTGTTAATTCTACCAATTTACCCTCGGGCTCAGAAAGCTTTATCGATACTTTGCTTCCTGCCCGCGCCATAGAGAACAGGGTATTTATGATCGCATCCAGCAGGGTCGGTATGGAAAGAGGGATGCCATTTATCGGGGCCAGTTCCATCGTGGATCCTTACGGCAGGTTTCTGGCCCAAGCCGGTTCGAATCAGGAGGAAATAATTCATGCTGACATCAAAGTGGGAAGAGCCCGCTGTAAGCAAACCATCATCAAACCTGGAGAGTATGAGTTTAATATATTCAAAGACCGCCGGCCTGAATTCTATGGTGAAATATGTTTGAAACGGGAAAACTGAAAAATGTGATCGCCAAAAAAAACTCCGCATCATATTAAAATGATACGGAGTTTTTGGTTAAGTGGTTTTTTTGAGTGGAAATGATTTAAATTCCCTTTATATTAACCGAAAAATCAACAACCCGGCGCTAAAGACAATTCCTGCCCAAATTAGGGCCATCACGCAGTATCCCATAATATCGCGGACATTGAGCTTAGCAATAGCGAGAAGCGGCAAAGCCCAAAACGGCTGGATCATGTTGGTCCATTGGTCGCCGTAAGCGATACTCATAGCGACAGTAGCTGGATCAACACCAAGTTTTAGCGCAACAGGAATGTTAATTGGCCCTTGAACAATCCACTGGCCCCCACCGGACGGGACAAATATATTAATTATTCCGCCGGCCAGGAACGTAAATAATGGGAAAGTAATCTCGTTGGAAAAAGAAACAAATCCGTTGGCGATGATGGCTGCTAAGCCGGAAGTAACCATGATTCCTTGAATCCCTCCATAGAGAGGGAACTGCAAAGCGATGCCGCCTGCACCTTTGATCGCTTCATTGATGGCACGGACATAGTTAATAGGTCTAAGATGGAGTATTACGCCAAGGATAAAGAAAATAAAAATTACGATATTCAGATTGAGATCAAAGCCTTTCATGGCAAAATGACGGACTAGATAAATCACACCGCCAAGGGCAAAGAGCATATTGATAATGATTGAGTTTTCCAGCCGGCTGGCAAAAGTAGGGCCAGTCGATGCGAGATGAGGTTCTGCGGTTGCTGCCAATTGGGCTTTGGCCTCCTCGGCAGCCACGAGATCGAGATCAAGCGAAATAACGTCTTCCTTTTTTTTAGATTTGGCTATTAAGTAGAAAAGTACGGGCATAGTTAGAATAAGAAACCAAGTGATGACTAAATTTTCAGCTGAGAAAACTGTACGGGACATGGGTATTATCCCAGTCAGTTTTTCAACCAAGTGTCCTTTAGTGGCCACAGCCAAAGGGATTGAACCGGAAATGCCTCCGTGCCAAACTACAAAGCCGGCATACCCTCCTGCTACAAGCAAGGGGTAATCGCTCCCCTTAACCTTTTTGCCGAGTTCTCTTGCCAGCAAAGCAGCGACGACCAAGCCAAAACCCCAACTCACGAAGTTGGCCATCCCGGCAATGAGAACGACTAAGAACGCTGCACCTGCTCCGGTCTTGGGAATGGAGGCCACGGACGATAGAATCTTCTTAATCGGAGGACTGGAAGCCAACGAATGTCCAGTAACCAGGATCAGGATCATCTGCATGGCAAATGTCAGAATACCCCAGATCCCATCACCCCACATTCCAATCAAGTCCAACGGACCTTTACCGGTTAGGAGCAAAGCAAGAAGATAGGCAATAAACGTAAGGACAATGGCAAACAGATAAGCATCCGGCAAGTACTTCTGAACGAGATTAACAAAAAACTTAGACATTTTATTTAACATTGAACAACCTCCTTTAGCATTATTTCATCATGTTGTATAAGACTCTTAATAATTTATTCGTTTAATCATCACCTCCGTAAGAAAACTCTTGAAGCTAAAAACTCTTAAAGGCTTTCGGATTCAAAAAAGAGTCACTATCTTAAGAATTTTCAGAGTATTTATATCATATATGCAAGATTTATTCCATTAATCCATTCTGATATTCATGGAACAATAATTAGTCATTTTCTCTCTTCGTGGGTAATTAAGAGAGGAGAAACAGCTAACAAAAAAAATAAGTGTGAAAAATTATGCAGCTCCGCTGCGCAATTTTCTGCACTTATAACATAAAAAGTATTTGATTTCATATGGTACAAGAAAGGCGCGCAGCATTTCCACTGCGCGCGTCTTTTCTGTACTTCATTTCCGCTGTCCGTGTCAAAATGGGCAAGCGTTTCCGATTCACGCTAATCCATATTCCTGGATCTTATAAAGTAAACCGCGCCGGGAAATTTGTAATAGCCTGGCTGCATGAACCCGGTTTTCATGGGTTAGTCTGAGTGCTTCTGCGATATGCCTTTTTTCTGTTTCTGCTAATGCCTCTCGCAGGGGAGTAAATGTTGTACATTCTGTCGCAGGCAAAGTGGCGGGCTTTCCGACGTCTTCCTTGCTGATCTCTAAGGGAAGATGCTCCGGTAAAATGATTTTAGAATTACTCATGATCAGAGCATGTTCAATCGCATTTTCCAGTTCGCGCACATTGCCTGGCCAGGAATAACGGCTTAGAACCGTATAAACTTCCGGAATAAAAACGACACCTTGTCTTCCAATCTCGATAGCATAACGGGAAAGCAGATAATCTGCTAGGAGGGCTATATCGTCGTCCCTCTCGCGTAAGGGGGGAAGATGGATAGAGACTACATTCAGGCGATAGTATAAATCTGAACGAAAGCGTTTTTCTTCAACTTCTTTAGGCAAATCACGGTTCGTGGCGGCAATGATGCGAACATCTGTTTTGAAGGTTTTGATTCCACCTACCCGTTCAAATTCCCGTTCCTGTAAAACTCTTAGGAGTTTGACCTCGAGGGCAGGGCCAAGTTCAGCTACCTCATCGAGAAAAAGTGTGCCTCCTTCAGCCAATTCAAACTTACCAGGGCGCTGGGTTATGGCGCCGGTAAAAGCCCCTCTTTCATGACCAAACAATTCGCTTTCCAGCAGACCTTCCGGAATCGCCCCGCAGTTGACCTGGATAAAGGGTTTTTGCCAGCGATCGCTGTTATAATGTATTGTTCGCGCCACCATCCCTTTACCCGTACCACTTTCTCCGGTAAGTAAAACAGTGGCCTTCGAGGCAGCAACCCTACCGATGCTTTTATAAACATCTTGGATCTTGGGGCTTCTGCCGATTAGCTGACCCGGTCCGGCCGTTACCCGGCTCAATGTACGCACCTGTTCGGTTAAGTATTCGAGATCTTGGGTTAGTTTTCTTATATGGATGGCCCGTTCAATTAAAATCTTAACTTCATTAATATTAAACGGTTTCGTTAAATAGTCAAACGCGCCCCGTTTCATAGCTTCGACGGTAATTTCGGCACTGCCAAAGGCTGTCATTAAAATTACCGGCAAATCAGGAGATAATCGATGTATTTCGCGGAAAGCGTTAAGTCCATCCATTTTAGGCATGCGCACATCCAGAATAACTACATCATATTCTACTTCCTGTACTTGTTTGACTGCCGCCAATCCATCATCAACCGTATCTACAACATAGCCGGCTTTAGTAAGCGCTGTCCACAGGACAAGGCGCAGGCTTTCTTCATCATCCCCGACTAGAATTCTTGATTGCCCGGACATTCTGTTACCTCCCCCTACTTATGTACTTAGGTAATAGGGTGTTCGTCCTCATTTCCATAGGGAAGAAACACATAGAAGGTGCTTCCTTCACCTACTTTACTCTCAACCCAAATATGTCCATGATGGATTTCTATGATCTTGGAACTTACCGCCAATCCTAGACCCGTTCCTCGATCCTTGGTTGTGAAAAAAGGATCGAAAATCCGGGGTAGGTTTTCCGACAAGATACCGGTTCCGTTATCTTCGATGTTTATTTTCACACCCTCCGCAGCGGAAACAGAAGATACGATAATTTTCCCAGTTTGATTTGGCAAGGACTGAACAGCGTTCAATAGCAAGTTAACCAACACCTGTTTGATATGTTCACTATCCACATAAACCCAACTCACTGAGGGGTCAAGTTCTTGCTGTAATAATACTGAGTTTCTTTTCATAATCGGCGCTAGTAACGTAAGGGTTTCCTGTAAAAGTTCATTAGGGTTTACCATGGTCACATTGTTTTTTGAGGGCTTAGCAAAGTACAAAAGGTCCTCCACGATGGAATTAAGGCGATTTATCTCTTTGATAATCACATCTCCGAAAACCCGGGAAGAATTATCGGGGGGTAATTCATCTAAAACTATTTGAACGCTCCCTGAGATAGCTGCAAGTGGATTTCGGATTTCATGAGCTACACCGGCTGCCAATTCCCCGACTGCGGCTAAATGGGAAATTTTACTGACCCTTTCTTCAAGTTTCTTGCGCTCTGTCAGATCTTTAAATACGACCACTGCCCCCAGAATATCCGTTCCATTCTTCAATGGGGACGTGCTTACACTAATGAGGACGGCAGCCCCATCGGGACGCGAGAGTTCTACTTGGTAGCCGATAAAAATTTTGCCTTTATTTAAAGTTTCAAGCAATGGGTCACTAAATGAAATGTTATACCCAAAAAAATTTATTAATTTCTCGCCTAGGGAATCCTTGGATAATCCGGTGATAGTAAAGGCAGCATCATTAAGGGCAGTAATTCTGCCTTCAACATCTACGGTAATAATACCGTCAGCCATGCTTTGCATGATGATTTCGGTATGGGAACGGGTATTCATTATACTTTGAGCCATTTTGTTAATAGCCAGGGTAATTTCGCCAAATTCGGCTGAAGTTTCCGGCAAGCGATAGGTTAAGTCATCACGGAGTCTCCTAAGACCAGTGATAATACGTTGAACGGAATTGGAGATCTGGTTAGCGAGAGGTAAAGCGATACCTAACCCTACTGTTAAAGCAATACCTAAAGCTAGATACATTACAGTTGTCATGGTCATTATTTGTTTCCAGATACTCTCTGTCAGTTCATTAGCCCAAGTGTAACCAATGACTTGCCTGTTACGGATCAAGGGAACCATTGCATTAAGAATATTTCCCCGTACCATCGCCCCAGTAACAGCCAAAGGGGTACCCCTAGCCATTACTTCCCGGCCCCTATGTTCTGGCCCTATACTCTGTCCGATTGTATAGCTGTATTCGGAACTCGGACCGTAGGTTATAATTGCATCGAGTTCTAAAGAGTAGTAGCCAGCACCTACCCCAGGATTGGCCAGAACAATTTCGTCCGTTACTTTAGCCAGCCGGGTATTAAGCAAATGAATTTTTTCCTCACGGGTGAAAATCTGTTCCTCCGGTTTAAGGAGGACATCGAAATCCTGAGACAGAGAATTGTCCAGCGCCTGGGCAATACCAAAGAGCTTAGACTCCTTTTCGAGCATTAATGCCTTTTCAGCCTGGTTAATGAGAACATAACTACTCCCTATAAGAGGAAGTGTTACTGCTAGAGCCAGAATAATCATCAATTTTATCCGCAAGTTCAGATTAATAATCATAATACCTCGTTATTAGAGAATGTTTTTAATTATTAATATTCTTTATTAAGGTCGTAATTCCTCCTTTGACCAGGCAGCCATTACCCACTCAGTGGGAACTTAGTTCTGCCGAGAGCACGATTTGCACTACAGTTTTCAGGACATAAAAAAGACTTTTACTACTTTTAGCGAAATCCTTAAGTGCATAGCTAAAATAAACCTTCGTTAAATCTTAGAGCATGGTGCCCAAAAAGACTTAGCTGACAAAGGAAAGGAACAAAACTTTTGCAGAAGATGTTACTGAAATAGCGTTTGATCAAATTCCAACAGTTGATAGGGATACAGCGCAAAGACTAGGGGATAGAAAAATGGGTGAGATTGTTGAATTGGTCTCACAATTTAGCGTAGCTTCGGATTACACGCAGATTAACTACCAAGGAAAACCGGTTAGAGTATCTCCTTTGGAATATGCGGGATTCTTCAAATGGTTCAATAATAAGCAAGCCGGAATTCCCAATAATATTATGGTCGATATGATTAATGGAGAAGTAACTCTAGAAAAACCAAAACAGAATATCATGTATTCTGAAAGCGAACGATTTGGACGTAATCTAAAAAGGTTCTTAAGATTTAATTATAGGACCGATATTTTCGGAGACTTTAGCTATGAATTAGATGAAGAAGGAACACCTTATTGGATTGTAGCTGTGCATGAAAAGAAAATCGGTCTTTTCGGTGGGACGGAAAACCAACGTATTTCATGGCTTTAAAAGATAAAGCAGGGCTTATTAAGATGTATGCTTTAGTCGATGCAGGGGATTATCAAAAAGTGATCACAGATATTACAGTACAAGAAACAGTTGAAAAGTTTACGAATAAAAGTGTTGTAAGAACAGAAAAAGAGGCACAAGAATCCAAAGAAGTATTTGAAGTAAGGGCTAAGATTACAGATATCTAAAATGTCGTTATCGAAGGGAATACCTATTACTATATCCTCTTAGAAGGACAGGCGGATGTCTTTACTGCGAATATCTCCATATCAGAAAGATTACCCTTCCTGAAAATCGGTGAAACGATCAGCGTTAAATTTGTTGAAGACAAAGAAACCGTAAATAGTATCGTGAATTTGCTTTAGAACTCATCCTTGACAGCTCATAAAAATGGCAAGGGTTTGTGGGTGCGATTTTGCACCACAAAGTTGAAACAAGGGGACAGGTTCAGTGTTTTGGATTTGGAAGCCAAAACAACTAACCTGTTCCCTTGTTTTCTTTTCCTTCCCCCTTGTTTTCCCTTGAGCCATTAGTCAATTACGTTTGTTTTGTAGTATATTATTTATCAACGATAATTAAGAACTATATGGGAGGGTACTTTATGGATAACCAAAAAACATTAGAGAATTTAATGGAAGCTTTTGCTGGAGAATCTCAGGCTAATCGAAAATATATTGCTTACTCTAAAAAAGCTGAAGCAGAACGATGCAGTTAATGGAGAGAATCATGAATACCAAAGCATGTATCCAGAATTTTTAAAAGTGGCACAAGAAGAAGGAAATCAAGCTGCAGTGCGAACGTTTACATATGCTCTAAAGGCCGAAGAGGTTCATGCAAGACTATATAAAGAAGCACTAGATAATCTGGAGCAGGAGGAAGAAGTATTCTACTATCTTTGTCCTATTTGCGGAAACATTGAGAAGGTAGTGCCCGAAAGATGTTTTATTTGCGGTACTTTGGGAACCAAATTCATTAAGTATTAGAAATTGGCTTCAATGGATGAACTGCCACATGATTGCTTTATACAAGTTAAGATGTAATCCCTAGTCTCAAATCCTCACCTTTAACTGGGTGGGGATTCTTTTATTTACTTAGGTGAAAACGAACTATAAGGACAAGCGGCTAAATTGGTGTTCCAATATGGATAGCTGCTACGTATTTGAATACTTCTTACGAAGACAGGATAATAAGGCACTTTAAGCGTTAACTAACAAAGGTTGTTCCATCGCAGAACAACCTTTGTTAGTTTAGGTTTAGACAAAGACCGGGGCCTACAATAGTTTAACAATTCAGAATATTGGCATAAACATTGCATGTATAAGAGTAGAAGGAACTAGTCATAAAGAAATGGAGGTGAAAGTAGCTAAAGACGTTACGTTTGAAATCCTAAAGTTTAGCCAAAATAAATGTTGAGGAGATGAAACAATGGCAAAGATGCATCCCTAAGTAGGAGAAAGGAGAGATTAGTATGACAACAGCATTATTAGTTTTGATAGGTGTTATGTGGTTGCCTGTTGCATTACTCTTTTTGGGTTATGGTGAGCCAAAAGGAACTGGTGCGGCTACTAGTTTTGTAGGAATTATAGTTGTCATTGGAGCTATAATTCAGTCATCGTACTTTAAAGATCCATTGACAGGCGGATTGCTTCTTGCTCACGCGGTATTTTATTTATCTGTTTCTTATGCGCTTTTGACGGGTTTAGAAGACATGAGATCTATAGGTAATGTTGCCTTAACTGTCGCAATAATTTCTAGCATTTATGCAATAATATTTTTTAGTGGATCAAGTCTAGTAGCAAAAAGTAACTATTTAGGTTTAGCGTGCGTAGGTTATGTGGTTCTGACGTTAGAAGTCTGGTTAAATGCCTATGGTAAATTTCCTGCCAAAGGTCTGGCTTGGTCTTTAATTGCTTGGACAGTGGTTGGACTTTGGATTCCTGCTTATAATTTAATGGTTTTTGGAAAGCTTCCATTTTAAATTTTGTTAAAAATAATTATGAAAAGCGACGTAAGAAGTGTTCCATTATGAATAATTGTTCCATAATGGAACACTTATTACAAAGACTGGATAATAAGGAAATTTAAGAGCGCGTTAGGAAAGGGTGTTCCATTGTGGAACACCCTTGTTTTTTAGGGTTAGTCAAAGATCAGGGCCAGCAGTAGTTTAAAAATTCTGAATATTGGCATAAACATTGCATGTATTAAGAGTAGACGGGACGAGTCATAAACCCAATGGAGGTGAAAGTAACTAAAGACGTTACGTTAAATTTGAATCCAAAAATTTAGTCAAAATAAATGTTGAGGAGATGAAACAATGCAAGGTATGACAAAATGGCTTATGGCAGTGCAGCCGAAATGATCTTCGGTTCAGCCAAAAATCCAATAACCTATGGCCGGGGTTTTTCGGTTGGCTCAGGTAACATTGAGTGTTGAAAAAGTCATGTGGTGGTTCCGGCCCTAATACCTTGACCTGGCTACTTCAAATAAAAGCTAACCCGGTAACGGGGTTGATTTTTGCCTATATATTTAGCCACAGAAAAAACAGTTTACACTAAAGGTCCTTTAGATTAATTTGCTTTTTAAATTATTAAATGAAGGAGTTGTTGCGGGGTCATTGAGATAGGGTTCTTTTCGCATATATTGTTGCACACTCAAAATGACTTTGAAAGCGGATGTGTTCAGTGAAGTCGTTAAGAGCCTTATGATCATGAAAAAGGTTTCTCTTCAAAATAGTAAAGAATTATCGATTACTATTATTTACCATAGTTTCTGAAAATTTGCCTAATTTCTAACAAAAGTATTTTTTATATGATAAAATATACTTATCATCTCTAATTTTCTTAGGCAGTGGAGTTGAATCTTAAGTAAGTGCGGTGTGCTAACATGAGACATAAAGCAGAGAGAATAAAATCAGCCTGGTCAAAATTCGTTGAAAATTCTGAAATTGAACCTTATATTATTAGAGAAGCCGTTGCGAATTCTTGGCAGCGCTGTTGGGACCGACGGCTTAATCCTTATGCACAAATTGATCAGTTACTTAATCAGCAAGAGATATCGGCTAAACCACAGCAAGAACTGATTTCACTCACTACGCCTTTTGTGAATAATTTGTATAATTTCGTTAAAGGTTCGGGCTTTTTGGTTATTTTAGCTGACAACCGCGGAGTGTTACTAGAGGTCTTGGGTGATCCGGTAGTGAAGCAAAAGGTAAAACACCTGGGATTTGCAAAAGGAGTAGATTGGAGTGAAATCTCAATAGGTACTAACGCAATTAGTTTGGCTCTCATTGAAAAGAAACCTTTACAAGTTTTCGCAACTGAGCACTATTGCCGAGTCTTTCATGATTTGACCGGAGCGGCAGCACCTGTTTTAGGACCAAATAAAGAATTACTGGGAGTGCTTGTATTATTCGGCATTTACCTGGATTACCATCCCCATAGTCTAGGTATAGTAGTAGCAGCAGCTCGAGCTATTGAAAATCAAATATTATATAATACTGAAGTTAGCAAGCTAGCTTTTGCTTATAGTCATGTCAAAACAATTATGGAAACTATGTCTGAGGGCTTAATTTATATTAACGGAGAAGGTATAATTGTTAACTTGAATCCCGTTGGAGGTAAAATCCTTGGTCTCAACCCCGAAAATTGCCTCGGTCGTCCAGCTGAGGAAATTTTCGGTAAAGATTTTATTCTTTTGGATGTATTAAAGACTGGTCGGACCATCGCCGAACGAGAGGTTGCTTGGGAAAACGGTCGTGTGCACCGAAGGTTTACATTAAACTGCAAACCCTTTATCGTTACTGACGGTTCAGTTAATGGTGTTATAGCTACGCTTCGTGAAATTAATACGGTTCACAGATTGGCTAATAGCATAGCTGGAGCTCAAGCAAGCTTAACATTTGATGATATCATAGGTTCAGATGACAAACTACTTGTAACAATTAATAGAGCTCAAAAAGTAGCTCGCAGCGGGAGTACTGTCTTACTTGAAGGAGAAAGCGGAACAGGTAAAGAGCTTTTTGCTCAAGCTATACATAATTATAGTGCCCGCAAAAATAGTCCATTTGTAGTTGTTAACTGCGCCGCGATACCCAGAGGACTGGTCGAAAGCGAGCTTTTTGGTTATGAAGA
>DOPS01000359.1:0-4143 GCA_003512645.1 Desulfosporosinus sp. | reverse complement strand
CGAGTAATCGCCCCTACTCTATTTCTCCCATAGGGGTCTGGTGTGAATGGTAAAATAAAGTGAACAGAAAACGTTAAATAAGAATGAACACTTCCCTAAAAACTGTAAGCGGTGGACTAAATAGCGTAGCGAAAAAATCTCCTAACTTTGTTACTCTGTAAAAAAGAGTGAATAGAGACAGGAGGTTTTTTATGACTAGAGATTTAGCCCTGGAACAAAGTGGCGAGTCCGCATCGAAGAATGCCGCCAGAGCGGACTGAGTGTACAGGGAGCCGGTGCCTGACACCAACTTATTGTTTTGCTTGTGCTCGACACAATTCCTCCGGTTCCCTCCGGAATTGTGCAGGGTCGTACCCTGTACCGATGGAAAACTATTCTGAATATTCAAGAGCATCCATGGAGGCCTGTTAAATCAACTTTTCATAACAGTCTTTATTTTATCGGACTCGAATTTAAGAATCAATAATCTGAGCGTAACGGCTCCCCCTGAAGTTGCCATTACGCTCAGATTCCAGATACCTCTTTCTTCTTCAATAATTCTACATTTTAGGATTTGAAGATGGCTTAAGACATGGTCTCTGTAACAACACATATAAAAAAGACATAGGACCTCTACGCGGTTGCTATGCCTTTAAATCTAATGCTCTTTTCAGCTTATTAATTAACTCTTCATATTCTCCAGGTCCAAACTGGTGGTCAATTCTAAATAATAGTTGGCTTCTGCAAATCGTATGTATTTTATTGGTTCTTACATAGGTCTCTTTCCTAAGCTGAACCTTTGTATCAAATTCTGACTTTGCAGGTTGACTTGTACACAAACAAATAACTACGTCATCATTTTTATCACATTGATTACTAATTGTAAAAGGGGCGACTGTGTACCTACATCCAAAGCAGTTGATAGACACAGCGTACCATACTCTAGAAATAGAAGCGAAACCTTCCGATACTTCGCTACCTCAATTAACAGGCAATAAAAAAAAGATTGGAAATTGCCTTACTAACTCCAAGAAAACAATCGAAGATATAGAAAGAGAGACAGGTATTAATCAACTTGAACTTCTCTCAATTATGGAACTTGAAGGATATATTCAAACATTACCAGGTGGTCGGTTTCGATCCAACTGTACGTGTTTATAGCATGTTCTTGATTCTTTCAAACCATCTATCCCATTTTTTCAAAGTTATATTTCCAGTTATAAAATTAGAATTGTGTCGAGGACGTTAGTAATGCTCGCCTTAAAATGAAACACTACTCGGCGGAACAGTTCACTCCGCTCACCGTTCGCGCAGGTTCCTGGACCCTTTCTTTTCCATACTTCCATTCAGAATTAGACTTTCGGGCATGGCTTTTTCCTGTTTGTTCTGTTCAAGAGATAATCTGTACTTGTATTATGTAATTCTGCCAGTTTGATTAAAATTCCGGTTGGTAAATCCACCTCACCTCGTTCATAATTGCTGTATATCCTTTGGCTGCAATTGAGATAAGCTGCAACCTGTGTTTGCGTTAGATCCTTGTCTTCCCTCAAATGTCTTATTCTTTCATACACCTGAAATCACCTCAAGATAATTATAGTATAGCGAATTATTCGCTATTGACTTCTAGCGAGAATATCGCTAAAATTATCTCAAATGGTGAATCGAAAAATATCGGGGTGATGAACACTGGTAGATTATAAAGAAATGTATAGTACCCTATTTAACAAAATGACAGATATCATTGAAGAAATCCAGCAGATACAGCGTCAAACGGAGGAAATGTACATACATAGCAAGGACAGGGAATTTATTTTGTTGAAGTCATGTAAGAATTTAGAACAGCCAGAGAAGAAATAGAAATAGGACCTCGGTGCCTGACACCAACTTATCCCAACTTATTAAGTTATTGTTTAGCTTGTGAAAAGGTGGGGACAGGTGATCGGGTCAGAAAAGGCCTTCGGAGTTCGCCTTCGGGGTCAAATTTCCTCCCATAGGGGTCTTGCTTTTCGGAATTTTGTCATAACGTTCGTTATGTACGCATGAGAGAGTGAGTTTTGATAAAAAAACAAGTCACTTTTATTTAGTATGGAGGACGCAAATAATGGTCATGTCTCCGATGTTTCTCATTAAACAAACATCGTTACCGCCATCATCAGCAATCCATTCAGATGTACGTATATAACGTATAGACATATTTAAGATGCCTTCCCAAAGGCTTTAAACAATTGATTTTTGATATGAGCAGGAAACAAAATGTAAATTAATGGGTTTACTTTTTGTGCTTTTGTGGTATACTCATATAGTAATTGATACTAAATAGTATCGAAAGTGGGGAAGCTATGGAACTGAAAACCTTTACTGAGATGTTCAGTGATAAAAACGCTTTGGATATTAATAAGCTTAAGTATAAATTTGGGGAGGAAAATCTAGCGGGATATTTGGATACGCTTAATGATAGCTTTTATCATAAACTCACTTTGCTTGACTTTAAGGGCAAGCCCACTGTGTTGCTGCCCGCTAAAATCAACATGACGGCACAGCTTATTAAAGCACTCGCGGCCTCCTATTCAAGTGAAAAGTATGGCATACAGGCAATGGAGGACGAAATTATTTCAACACTGTCCATTGAACAGATTGACTCATCAAGGGAGAGTGTTAGAAAAATCTTAAATGGCGGAGCGCCCGAAACAAGTAATGAGAATAAAGCTTATGGCATTAAGCGTGGCTTAGATTTCATAGCGGAACCTGCCAACAAAATTACAGAGGAAAATCTATATCAGTTGTTTATGCTTGCGGTCGGCGATTTTTTAGACGAAACGGACAGGCTGATGCCTGAGCATAAATATCGTCATGACGCAGTTTATGTGGTTGGGCAAAACATAGAGCATCAGGGAATCAGTTATCATCTGCTTACAGAATATATTGTAAATATGATCGACTATATCTATATAGACGATGGTTTGGATCAAGTTATTAAATCTATCATAATTCATTACTATTTTGCCTACCTCCATCCCTATTTTGATGGCAACGGGAGAATGGCCCGGTTACTGCAATTTTGGTATCTGGTACAAATAGGATATACTTCTTCTTTGTTCATACCTTTTTCTGCATATATCAATGAAAGCAAGGGCTTGTATTATAAGGCGTTTACTTTAATATCGAATAATTCCAAGGTGTCAGAAATTTTAGATATAACCCCCTTTGTAAGCTATTTTATTGATAATGTACTTACTAAGCTTCAGAAAAAGGCTGAGCCGACAAATGCGCTCAAAATGTTTAATAACCTGCTTCAAACAGGAGAGATTACAGCCAAGGAAAAGGATTTATTTTATTATGTTCTCTCTGCATACGGAACTAATGAATTTTCGACTAAGCAACTGGAAAAGGACTTTAAAAACGCAGCTTATGCGACAATTAGAAACTTTGTCCTTAAACTCGAAGGCAAAGGCCTTCTATCTTCACAGAAATATGGTAACAGGATGCGTTATAGAGTGAAGTAGACTTAGATTCTGAGACCTCTCCCAACAAAGCGCTTAGTACCAGTGCCTGACACCAATTTATCAACTTATTGTTTAGCTTGTGAAAACTTGGGTTCGACAGTCTGCAGGCGCGAGAAGTGCCTCAAAACCTTTGTATAAAAATTGCCTTCTCACAGAGGACGATCGCTATTTCTTCATTGCTTTCACTGTCGTCCAGGAAACTTGGGCAAGCCCCTAGGGTAGACTGATATTAGTGGCTTCTATGTAAACAATCCTACATCGGAGGGGAGTGGACTTCTGGATTAAAATATGGGTTACGTAATAGTACCCAGTATTGCATTAAAGCAAAAAAACTTTTACATCCGGCTTAACAATTATACTACCGATGTCAGGCCCCACTATGGATGCCATGTTAATCAGGTTTATTTGCCCGGAATCTGTTCCAACATTTTTCAATCCATTGTGCCGGAGTCGTACCTTTGCACAATGGGAAACGATTCTGACAATTTAGATCTAACACAATGTAGTTGAGTTACATCTGAATTGTCATTTCATTCAATATCATAAAAATGTTTGATAAATGCAATTGGGCTTAATATTTTTGCTCGGGTCGGAAAAGGCCTTCGAAGTTCGTCTTCGGGGGTCGTCTTTTCCTCCCCAAGGGGACTGGTAGTGCGCCACG